>JAYUZN010000902.1:0-12902 GCA_043751755.1 Bacteroidota bacterium
TTGCGGTTCCTTTGCGAACTTTGCGGTAAAATGAGAGGTATTTGTGGTAAAATGAGATATATTTCCGTTTTGTCAGCTCCATTTTCTTTACAGCAGGAAAAAATCTTGAATTTCGCACAGATTTTCGCAGATTAGGTCAAAAAAATCTTATATCTGCGCCCCATCTGCGAAAATCTGCATGAAGCAAATCAAGAAATAAATATTTTGTTACACAGTTTTGGGCATCTCCCTTCAAAAGCCTATCTTTGTGCAAATATTTATGACAACTATATTTTCAAATGAAAGAAACTATCGCACAACTTTTGGCAGAAATAGCCTCATACAACATTGATAATCAAGCAGATTTGGAGGCTTATCGCGCCCGTTTTACCAACAAAAAAGCGGTCATAAATGACTTGTTTGAGGCGTTTAAAAATGTGCCAAAAGAAGATAAAAGAGAGGTCGGGCAACTGTTGAATACCTTGAAAGTGCAGGCACAAGAAAAATTACAGGCTGCAACAGAAACGCTTGCTGCGTCAAAACCCACTTTCCACAAGCCGCATGACATCACGCTGCCGGGCGATGCTTTTGTGCAAGGGGCAAGGCATCCTTTGGCACTCGTACAACAAAAAATCGTTTCTATCTTTGAACAAATAGGCTTTCAAGTGGCTACGGGTCCTGAAATCGAGGACGATTGGCACAATTTCGGTGCGCTCAATTTTGCCGAAAACCACCCTGCAAGGGATATGCAAGATACCTTTTTCGTGGCACAAAACCCTGATTTTCTGCTACGTACCCATACCTCCTCTGTGCAGGTGCGTATTATGGAGCATCAACAGCCGCCGATTCGCATTGTGATGCCGGGACGTGTATATAGAAATGAGGCGATTTCGGCGCGTGCGCACTGTTTTTTCCATCAAGTTGAGGGCTTGTATATAGATAAAAATGTGAGTTTTGCGGATATGCAGCAGGTTTTGTTGTACTTTGCGAAGGCACTTTTTGGGGAAAATGTAAGGATTCGTTTGCGCCCATCTTACTTTCCTTTTACGGAAATAAGTGCGGAAATGGACGTTTCTTGCAAAATCTGTGAGGGGGCAGGCTGCAATATCTGCAAATATACAGGCTGGCTCGAAATCATGGGTTGTGGCATGGTGGACCCAAATGTGCTGGAAAACTGCGGAATAGATAGCACGCTTTATTCGGGCTATGCCTTCGGAATGGGAATAGAACGCATAGCACAACTCCTGTACAAAGTGCCTGATTTGCGCATGTATTCGCAAAATGATATTCGCTTTTTGAAGCAGTTTGAAAAGGTGGAAGGGTAAGGTTCACGCAGATTTTCGCAGATTTAACCACAGATTCTCGCAAATGTTACTTAATCTGCGAAAATCTGCGTGAAATCCCATTTATTCCTTCACAAACTTCTCCGTCATCACCCTTTCCCCTATTTTGGCAGAAAGAAAATACACCCCTTGCGAAAGACTTTCTATGGAAATCTCATTTTCATACAAGCCATTTTCAGGTTTCCCTTCCTACGACTCACCCGTAGGGAATTTCGCATGTCCAAAAAAGGCATAAATTGGTTCATCATTTCTCGCTATGACTTTGCGAACTTTGCGGTAAAAAAAAACTTTGCGGTAAACAGTTATCCCAATCCCAATCTATGAATGGCTGCCACTTCTTCCGAAAAAATGCTGTCTAAAATCCCAATTATCAAGTTTGCACTTGTGCCAAGCGAATAAGACACATCATTTTGATAAAAAATATTGCCCTTTAACATACCAAATTCCCAAATATTTCCCGTACAAACAACACCATAAACGGCTATCTCGTCATTTCCATTCAAATTTCGGCAAGTTACCATTTCGGCAAGCGTCTGCGCCCAACCCCCTTGGAAATCCTCTTTTTTGGCATCTCCTACGGTTACAAGCGGATAGCCAAAAGTCTCATAACTTTCTGGGTCTGAACGATATGAAAACAAATAATCGGGAGTGCCTGTGAGGGTTTGGTCAAAAGTGATGGTTTTTTCGTGCAGCCACATATTGATTTGTGGATGCCGACTCACAGCATACATCAATACAGGCGCAATCAATAATTCGCAAGCTATATATTTGGGAGAAGAAGATTTGCGGAGCCGCAAGCCTAATTCCCACTGTGCTAAAATGACTTCTGGAATTTCGATAGGAGCTACTCCTTTAAATAAACGAACTTTTTTTGTAGCAAGGTTATACATAGTTGCCACTTGTTCTATGGTTTTGAAATCGCTAAATGCCATAATTTTCAATTATTTGAAGGCAATATACGCTATTTTGCGGAATAAATCAGCTTCCGCTTGTACAAATTTCGGTAATAATAATAAAAACTGCCATTATTAGCACAAAATACCCAAAAGAAGGTTTTAGTTTTTCGTTAGAAATGGCTTTGGAATAGTAGTTTCCAATAAAAATGCCCAGAATCGCAATAGCAGTAAAGCCCAATAAAAACCCCCAATCTGGCGCAAATTCTTTGCCGCCTAATGCCCAATCTCCCAAAAAGATGAACCAAGAATTGGCAGAAATAATCCATAAAGAAATGCCTACAGCCGTTCTCATCTCAATTTTTAAGCCTTTGACCAAAACAGGGGTTATCAAAAATCCGCCGCCAGCCCCTGCAATTCCTGCGACAATGCCTACTTTGATGCCTTGCAAAATGATTTTGAGCGTGCTATAAACAGGCACTTCGCAGGCTGTAGTCGCTTGTTTTTTGGGGGCAATCATGCTTTTGGCGACTATGAGCATGATGAGGGCAAAAAGGGTCATTATAAGGAAATCTTTGGTGATTTCTATGCCATTTATTTCAAAAAGAATGGCAGGAAGATAGGATTTAATCGCTTTTCTGACCAAAATGCCGATAATAATGGTAGGAGGGGCAAAAGAAAGGACGGTTTTTTGAATGAGTTTTGACTGTTCGGGGTGCTGACGAAAGTAGGTAAATGCGCCCACAAAACTCGTAGCTCCTACCACAAAAAGCGAATAACTTGTGGCAGATGTTGCGTCTAAGCCTATCAAAAAGACCATTATCGGAACAGCCAAAATCGCGCCGCCGCCGCCTAACATGCCAAGTGCAATTCCTATGAGCAAAGAAAAAAAGTAACCTAAAATGTACATTTGAAGGAGAATTTGTGGGTTTCACGCAGATTTTCGTTATTTCACGCAGATTTTCGCAGATGAGGACGCAAATTTCACGCAGATTAAAGAATAATTTGGATTCATTTGCGAAAATCTGCGGTTAAATCTGCGAAAATCTGCGTGAAACCAAGACCTATATATAAAACTTATCGAAAAATAATGCCATACTTTTCCGAATCGAGAAAACAAGCCCTTTTCGGATAAAGTTTATACTTTTATGATAAAAAGAAATGCCTGAATCGCGCTGAATCTGATACATCAGATATTGTGTCCACAAGCGTAATTGCCAAAGGAGATAAATGCCTTTCCCACAATATTGAAGCATATCTTGTTTGTATTTTGCCAATAACATCTTATGTCCCACATAGAGATTGTAGCGATTGTAGCTGATAGAATCCTGATGTTGAGAAATACGCGCCACCCTTTTTTGGGTTTGAATGATAGGAAAATGCTTGCAAATCGTCAAAACCATGTCATCATCTTGGCAGGCAGGAAAGTCTGGCGAAGGAAATCCCGTTTTTTCAAAACAAGCCCTATTGACTAAGAGCGTAATATAACTGCAAACGACCTGTTCTTTCAACAAATATACGTATTCATAGCCATTCAGGGGTTTTGTATTCTGATAGTTGAGAGGCACATTTTCTAATAAACCCACCACCAAAGCCGATTCAAATCCGCTATTTTCTAAGGCTTTTACCCGTATTGCTATCGAATCGGGCAGCAACTCATCATCAGAATCCAAAAAAGCAATTAAATCGCCTGTAGCTTGCTGTATGCCAATGATGCGTGCTTGTTGCGCGCCTTTGTTCTCGGAAAGAGGAATGTATTTTATGGCTTCATTTTTTTCTGCTAATTCCTTGACTATCAAAGCTGTAGTATCGTCAGAACCGTCGTCTATTACCACGATTTCGTGCAAAGGATAGCTTTGTTCCAAACAACTTTGCAGGGCTTTTTTGAGCAAATTGCCTCTATTGAAAGTAGGAATAATGACAGAAACGGTATAGTTCACAAGGACTTTTTTTGTATAACCGTATTTATAACCTAGAAGTTTTTTATACACAAAAAAACACACAAATTTTCATAGAGAAAACTTGTGTGCTGTTTTTATTAGGAACACGAAAAGAATAAAATCATCATTTACCACTAAGGCACAAAGGAAACTAAGAAAGAAAAAATGTGGCTTAGATGTCTTCTTTTGCCATATTGCTTAGTGATTCTTCGTGCCTTAGTGGTGAGAAAAATACAAAGCTATTTAATTTTTGTTCCTTCTCATTTTCAGGCAAATTTAGCCATGCTTTTCATCTGCGAAATCTGCTTTCATCTGCGGAAATCTGCGTGAAACGAACCTATATTTTCACAAATCTCACAAAAGACTTATTCCCATTTGCCGTAACGACTGTCAAGAAATACGTCCCTGCTGAAAGCGAACTCACATTCAACGCCACATTCCGCGCGCTTATTGGGTGCATGACACTTTGTACCACCCTGCCCGCATTATCTGCGATAAAGAACTGCACCGACTCATCTTCCATTTGATTCGTATCAAAAGACACATTCAATATCTCTTTCGTAGGATTGGGATAGACTGTAAAACTTGCTTTTTCTGCCGAAGGACTCAATTTTACATTCATCATTTCCGAAAAATGCTCGTCTCCATTGAGGTCGATGACCCGAATACGGTAGTAGATAGTTTGCGCAGCAGTAATAGGGCGCAGATTGTTGTCCGTATAATTGTAAGCCTGAGCCGTTTCGCTATTGCCTGCCGCAGGCGTAGTCTGCAAAGTCGTGAAGTCCGTTTCATCTGAATAACGTCTTTGCACTTGATAGTTTTTCGTATTTACCTCTTTTGCCGTTGACCAATCTACCTCTACATAAAAACCATTCTCATTTTTTAACAAAACAGAAGCCCTCAACTCCTCCACAGGCAATACACAAGGCTGAACCGTTACTTGCAAAGGCACAGACACGCTACAAGGTCCATTAGAAACCGTTACCGTATAGTTGTAAGTACCCGAAGCCGTATTGCCCATTATCGGATTCGCAATATTAGGGTTGCTAAGAGCCGTTGCTGGAGACCAAACATAAGTGATAGGCGGAATCAAGCTACAATTTGTTAGGCGAATAACAGGGCGTATAGTTTCCAAATTGACCGTATTTAACGAACAGCCCGAAGCCCCATCAGCATAGTCATAAATCACAGAGTTAAAAGTGGTTGTATCAGCCGTTACATAGTCATAGAACGAGAAACCTGTATTGTCCCAACAAACTTCTACCACCAAATTAGACGTTCCGTCCCAGCCATACAAAGTTCCAAAAGGGATTTCTTTCCAGCCCGTAGTGGTAATGTCCACAGAACCCGTAAATACGGTAGTCAAACCCGCTTCCCAGCCCGTCAAAGAAGTGGCATTCGTACATTTGACTCTTAAATTGAAGCCATAATATGGGGCAGCACTTCCTTTAGATTCTACATAGAACGCAAGTTTTGTGAGCAAACCCGATTGCACGCCTGCGGCAGTCAATTCCGAAGCAAGATACAAATACTGAGACCTACTATCTTCAAAATAGCCAAAGAAAGGGTAGCCTACATTAGTCTGATAAGGATCGTTTATGCCGACTTCTATATCCGATTCGGGTCCCACACAAGTACTTGCCGTTGCTCCACAAGTGGCAGCTACAGCCACGCCATTATTGGGCAACAAAGAGGTATTTGTGGTAAGTTGCGAGGTTTGATTCATACAAAAGTTATCCGCAGCAGTAGCAGCAGAAGCCAAGTTATTCGTTGTAATTACAACTGTGTCTATAATAGAACAGCCACCCCTTGTTGCCGTAACTATATAGGTCATATCTCCAGGAGGATTTGCCGTAGGATTCGCAATATTGGGATTGTTCAAGCCTGTAGAAGGACTCCAAGCGTAGGTAATTGGAGGGGCAATTGTGCAGTGATTCATACGAATATTTGGGCGGATATTGCTAAAAGCGGGCGCAGCAAAACTACAACCCGAAGCATTGTCTGCCCGTTGAAAAGCAACCATATTCCCGACTTGCGTAGTACAATACACATTGTCATATTGAGACCATTGCCCCGCACCATTGTCAAAACATACTTCAATAATGATATTACTTACTCCGTCCCATTGAAAATCTACCAGATTGAAATTAAGCGTATTCCAGCCCGAAGTAGTCGTTACACTTCCTGAATAGACGGAAACAAGCCCCGTTTGAAAGGCTCCACTTAGCGAGCCAAGTGCTGAACAGCCTATTTTAACATTGAAGTTGGCGTAAACTTTCGTACTTTGTTTGGCACTCACATTGAAAGCTATAGAGCTAATTCTACCCGGAATAATTCCTGCTGCGGTCAATTCTGTACCTAAATACAGTTGTTGTGACCTTCCATCTTCAAAGTATTGCTGAAATAAGCGATTAGAAGTTGTCGTTCCATTTCCTAACGTATAAAGCGTAACAGCACCCGTACAAGGCAATCCGCCTGTTGCTGCACCGCAAGCAAAGCTCCCTACAGGCAAAGTTGCGCTTGTATTCAATTGAAGGGGAAGTGCAGAAGCGCAAGTAACTGTTGTAGAAGGCGTTGCATTAATCGTCCCTGAAGCCTGTATCGTAAGTGCGTCCGAAGTTGTACAGCCGCCTATCGTATAAGATACGTTATAAGTATAGGGCAAACTCGGCGGATTTGCCACCGGATTGGCGATATTTGTTGCACTCAAACCTGTACCGGGCGACCATGCGTAAGTTCCCCCTGCCTGCCCCGTTACCACAGCGTTCAAGTTCGTAGATTGCCCTTGGCAAATTGTATAGTTTGACGCAATTCCATCTATCCCGTTTACATAAATCACATAGTTTACAGAAGTCGTACTCGGAATCGGACATTGATTGTCGGTTGCTGTAATCGAAAACGCATTGTAGCCTACAAAAGACGCATTCGGAGTCCAGTTAAACGTAACCGTTTTGGGGTTTGACCCCGTTGTGCTAATCGCTGCGCCACTCGAAGGCAAAGCCGCAGCGATATTAGAGGTAATAATGGGCGGATAACCCGGCGCAGCATTTACGACCACTTGAAAAGACATCGGTACGCCTGCGCAGACACTAAAGGTATTCGGCGAGCCACCCACAACACTTGCCCCTGTCAAGTTCGTTACAGGACTAATCGTAACAGGCGCGCCGCCGCCATTTATAATAACAATCTGAATATCCCGTCTAACCGTACCTATCAACACGCCTCCTCGATATTCGGATACTAACACCGCTAATACCCCATTCTGAACCAAATTAGGGGTAAAAGTTATCTGTCCTGTACTGGGATTTATCGGGAAAGTGAATGCTGGCGTAGTAGAAATCGGATAGGTCGCATTGTAAGGAGCTATGAAAGTAACGGGCGTAGTAACATTTTGAAGCGGATTCGTCAAAGAATACACCAAAGAATCCCCATCTGTTTCTACCGTTGCATGGCTGTAATTTGCGGGCTGATTGACCCCAAAGAAAGGAACAGGTTTTGTGGTAAAGTCGGGCGAATTGTTGCAAAGCCAGCCCATGTTATTCAAAGTTGCTTGAATATAATAGCTATTTCCTGCGGGGCCTGTCGTAATCGAGTAGTTGCGGCAGCAGTTGGAATAGCTGAAAGTCCAGTCTGTACATTGCGCCGTAAGTGTGTAAACGGCAGAATACACAAACTCTTGAACGCCCTGCAAAGAGCCGCCATTACAAGTAGTTTGCCCTATCATACCCGTACAAACGCTGGAAACCTCTACAGGATAGCCTGCCTCCAAATTGACCGTAAGAGAGGTGTTGATGCCGCAAGTCGGTGCTTTGATGGAAACAGATGCGGTAGAACCCAAATTTACCCCTGCACAATCTCTGTACAAGGTCAAACGAAGGCGATACTGGTTGTTGCCCAAGCATACATACGTGAGGTCAGAACCCATGATGTGCGAGGCAAAAGTGTTTGAAAGTGTGCAAAGAAAAAGCAAGAAAGCAAAGGTTGCTTTTAATGTCTTGTGTGTTAAGTAGCTCATGTTCATAATTGCTGTATTAATAGATAACAAATGGGATAGAAATTTTATCGGAATATTTACGATAATAAAAGTATGATTATCAGAAGAGTTGCCCTTGTAAACTTAGCCAAAACTACGTCATTATTCATTCATAAACAAATAAAGGCAAGTATTTTACAGGTTATTTTTCCAATATTCAAATTAATATCTGCATATGAATAGTTTAGCGTTTTTTATTAGTACATCATGTAAGATTTTCTATTAAATAGAATAAAAATATTTCTTACAAAATCCTAAAAAATAATCTATTTTTATGCTGTAAATTAAATGTCTCAAAAAAATGGTTCAACTCAAAAATACTGATACATTGTTATTCTATGCTTTATTTTTCCCTTACCCATAAAGATAGAATTTCACCCAAAATATTCGACCAACAGTTGTGCGGTTTTTCAAACCACCAAAAGGCTTAGAAGGCTTTTGGTGCGGTTTGAAAATAAGAAAAAAAGCTCCCAAAAAAACTTTTTTCAAAAATAGTATGCTTGCATAACATTTTTTATAGTACCTTAGCAGTCGAATTGAAGTTTGACCTCCATACAGTAGGTTGTACAATATTCGTACCAAATCGTATTCTTGGAGAAACTAAAAAAACAACTTAAGGATAATTGAGAAATAAACTAAACAAATATTGAGGCACTAAATAAGTGATTATTAGGTACTTATACTGATTTTCAGTTTTCAGTTTTCAATTTTCAATTACTTATCATATATTCTTATTCCAAATCATTTCATTTATATGGAAACAACCATGAGCAAAACAAGTATCAAAGGCGGCGAATTTCTGATTCGTGAAACGCTTGCACAAGACATCTTTATTCGCGAGGAACTCTCTGAGGAACAGCTCGCTATGGCAGCAGCTTGCCAAAGTTTTCTCGAAACCGTCATTTATCCCAACATCAAGGAAAGCGAGGCTGACCCTATGTATTCCGAAAAATTCTTGGAAAAAGCAGGCGAACTCGGCTTGCTAAGTGTCTCTATTCCAGAAGAATACGGCGGACTTGGCATGAACTTCGTTACCTCTTTGTTGATGGCAGATATTATCGCTTCTTCGGGCGCTTTTTCTACCACTTTTGGCGCGCACACAGGCATTGGTACTTTGCCTATTTTGTACTATGGCACAGAAGCACAAAAGCAAAAATATCTCCCAAACCTTGCTACAGGTACTTGGAAAGCCTGCTATTGTCTCACAGAACCTACAGCAGGTTCTGATGCAAATGGCGGAAAAAGTACCGCAACCCTTACAGAGGATGGCAAATTTTATAAGATAAATGGGCAAAAAATGTGGATAACCAATTCAGGATATGCCCATATTTTTATCGTTTTTGCCAAAATCATCGACCCCATTACAGGCGTGAAAGACGACAATCTTTCTGCTTTTATCGTAGAAAAAACCTTCGGGGGCATCACGTTGAACGAAGAAGAACACAAAATGGGCATCAAAGGCTCCTCTACTCGTCAAGTATTCTTCACAGATTGCATGGTTCCTGTAGAAAACCTCTTGCATGAAAGAAACAGAGGCTTTAGGATTGCCGTTAATATCTTGAACATTGGGCGGATAAAATTGGCGGCAGGGGTGTTGGGCGGCTGCAAAATGCTCACTACTTACGGCACAAAATACACTACAGAACGCCAACAATTTGACAAGTCGCTCGCCTCTTTTGGTGCCATAAAGCACAAGTTGGCGCAAATGGCTACCCTTATATATGCCACAGAATCAGCGATTTATCGGGCAGGACAAGACATAGAAGACCATACAACTGCCCTCATCGCAGGCGGAATGGCAGATGCAGAAGCAAAATTGAGAGGCTTGGAGGAATTTGCGATTGAATGTGCCATGATGAAAGTTCATGCTTCGGAGATTCTGGCGTATGTAACAGACGAAGGCATACAACTCTTGGGCGGAATGGGTTTTTCTGCCGATACGCCTATGGAGCGCGCCTATCGTGATGCGCGTGTTGCTCGTATTTATGAAGGCACTAACGAAATCAATCGTATGCTTGCCGTTGGCGCGATGGCAAAGCGGGCAGTGGCAGGTCGTTTGGATTTGATGACTCCTGGCACCAAAATCACGCAAGAGTTGATGGGACCGCCCTCCTTTGAAATGCCCGGTTCGGGCTTGTTTGAAATGGAAAACTGGGTAGTCGCCAACCTCAAAAAAGCGACTTTGATGGTGGCAGGACAGGCTTCTATGGTATTTGGACCTAAATTGAATGAGGAACAAGAAATCTTGATGAATGCTGCCGATATGCTCATCGAGGTATATGTGGCGGAGTCCATATTATTACGTACCGCAAAATTGGTTTCGCAAAGAGGAGAAGCGGCTTGTGCTTCACAAATTGCGATGTGCAAAGTCTATCTCGAACATGCGGTAGATATTATCGAAAGAAGTGGCAAAACGGCTATCAATTCTTTTGCGTATGGCGACATGCAGCGCATCATGACGATGGGCTTGAAACGCTATTGCAAAATGCCGCAAACGTATAATACAAAGGTTTTGCGCCGCGAAATTGCAGATGCCATGATAGAAGGGCAGGGGTATATTTTCTAAGAAAAAGGGCATTTTCGGAAATTTTCGCTATCTTTGCAGCTTGATTTCACGCAGATTTTCGCAGATGAAAGCAGATTTCGCAGATAAAGAGTTAAATCTGCGAAATCCGCCACATCTGCGTTTATATGCGTGCTAAACAAGAATACCATGCGAAAAATACCTTATGGCATCAGCAACTTTGCAGAAATCCCCAAGCGGGACTATTTTTTCGTGGACAAAACGCCCTATCTTGCGAAATTAGAAGATTTGGGGGAAAAATACATTTTCTTCTTGCGTCCCCGCAGGTTTGGCAAGTCCTTGTGGATTTCCATTTTGCAGCATTATTATGGAGTTCAGTACAAAGACCGCTTCACAGATTTATTTGGACGATATTATATAGGCAAAAACCCTACCGAAAATGCAAATGCTTATTTGATTTTGCGTTTTGACTTTAGCGGCATAGACACAAGTACGGCAGACAAAACCTATAAAGGCTTTTTGCGAAAAGTAAAATCTGGCGTAAGCGGCTTTTTGGGGCTGTATTCTCCCTATTTTACGATAGAAGAAAGAACGAAAATCCTTGAAAATGATAATCCTGAAGGAGTAATGAGTGCTTTGTTTGATGTCTTGACCTTGGCTAACCCCGAAAATCTTATTTATCTTCTCATCGATGAATACGACCATTTTGCCAATGAATTACTTGCCTTAAATCTGAAACATTTTCGGGAAATTATGGGCAGAAATGGTTGGGTGCGCAAGTTTTATGAAACCATCAAAACTGCTACAGGCGAAGGAGTTGTAGGACGTTTGTTTGTTACGGGCGTTTCTCCTGCCACTTTAGACAGCATGACAAGCGGCTTTAATATTTCCTCAAGCCTCACACGAGACCCTAATTTCCACGAAATGTTGGGTTTTAGAGAAGATGAAGTAGAAATGCTGTTGAAAAATATTGAGATTCCTGCGGAAAAAATGGCAGAAACCCTCGCGGAAATGCGAGTATGGTATGATGGGTTTAAGATGACAATTAAGGCAAAAAGACATATTTATAACTCCGATATGGTCCTATTTTTTGCCAAAGAATATTTGTCTGAAGGAGAATTTCCTACCAAAATGTTAGATGATAACATAGCCACAGATTATGGAAAAATTAGGGCTATTTTTCAGATAGAACATCAAGAACACAAGCGAGTAGGCATTTTGAAAGAATTGGTAGAAACAGGCAGTATTATCAGCCCGATAGTGAGCCGTTTCAACTTTGAAATGGACTTTGAACAGCAAGATTTTATAAGTTTGCTGTTTTATATGGGCATGTTATCTATTGAAAGTGAGGAGTTTGGGCGTTCGCAACTAAAAATGCCGAACTATGTGATGAAGGAATTGTACTATCAGTATTTTTATCAACTTTTGCGCGAAAGTGAGCTTACCCCTGTGCCTTTAGATGGCGTGGCAGAAGTCGTATATAACTTGGCAAAACATGCAGATATAGAACCTTAAAGGCTTTGTTAAACAGCATTTTGGCGGAACATTCTAACAGAGATAAGGCGAATTTTAGTGAAAAACACCTGAAAACCTTGTTTATTACTTTGTTTTATATTTCCAATATTTATGTAGTGGACAGTGAACCCGAAACGCGCCAAAAGTATATGGACGTTTTGCTCTTAGGACGAAAACTGTTCAATGTTCCGTATAATTATTTATTTGAGTTAAAATATGCACACAAGGCAGAAGGGCAAGCTTTAGCGGATTTGCGCAATGATACGATAACACAACTCAACGAGTACCGAAATACGGAAAAAATACGAAATATCGAGAAATTGCGGTGTTATATTCTGATTGTGGTGAATATGAAAATAGCATTTTTTGAGGAAATATAGTGTAATTTCACGCAGATTTTCGCAGATAAAAGCAGATTTCGCAGATAACAGTTCGGCTATAGTTCGGCAAAGTTCACTAATGTGAAGCGATGATACGTCTTCGGCTGAATGTAGCATTTTCAAGTCGAAATTTTTTGCCAAACGCGGTATCTTTGTACTTCAAAATAAAAATAAAATTATGTTCATTGCCAATCCCATATATGATGTAGTATTTAAGTATCTCTTAGAAGATATAGAAATCGCACGCGAATTGTTGTCCACGATTCTTGGCGTTTCTATCATAAACCTTTCTGTC
>JAYUZN010000903.1:0-2895 GCA_043751755.1 Bacteroidota bacterium
AGTGAGAAATAAGCTAAACATATATTTTCGATATATCTTATTGATTATCATAAACTTATACTAACTTTCAACTCTCAACTTATAACTTTCAACTACTTACATCTGCGCTTATCCGCTTTCATCTGCGCCATTTGCGTGAAATACAAGATAATCATGAAATATTTAACCATTTTTATTTTTTTTCAGTTTTCCTTTTCGCTTTTTGCGCAGTCATTCATTGCCAAAGATAACACCTATTTGCGGCAGGGAAATCAGAAATATTCGCAAAATACGCCTTTAGAGGCAGAAAAAGCCTATAGAAAATCCATTGAAATCAATCCTCAAAATACAGCTGCACAGTTCAATTTAGGAGATGCTTTGTACCAACAAAAAAGGTATGATGAGGCGGCTACACAATTCCAACAAGTTGATAATGAGACGGCTCACTATAATCTTGGCAATAGTTTGTTGGAACAAAAGAAATATGCGGAGGCGATAGAAGCCTATAAACAGGTCTTGCGCAAGCAGCCAAATGAGGAAGATGCGCGCTATAATTTGGCGTATGCTCAAGCAAAACTAAAGGAGGAGGAACAAGAGAAAAAAGACAAAAAACAGGAAGAAAATTCGGAGGATAAGGAGAAAGATGAGCAGAAAAAAAAGCAGGAACAGCAGAAAAAGGAGGAAGAAAAACAAAAAGAGGGAAATAAAAAGCCGGAAGAAAAGCAAAAAAATGAGGAAAATAAGCCGCAAGAGCAGGATAAAAAAGAGCCTGGAGACAAGCCAAATGAAAGTTCGCAGCCACAAAAGCCTTCGCAAATCTCGCAACAAGATGCTAAACGTATAATGGAAGTGCTGAAAAATGAGGAGGAAAAGGTGCGCACAAGGGTGCAACAGCAAAGAAATCAACAGCAAATGGGGGCAAGAGCGGGTGAGAAGGAAAAAATATCAGGGGAAAAGGATTGGTAGGGAGTGATTAGAGTGGCTCACTTTTTAAAAGTGAGCCACTCTATTAAGCTGCGTGAAAATCAACTTAATACGCAAAATCCTGCAACCAACAATTCGGCAATTCCCCTACCATACCAAGCTTATAACAAGCCGCATATTTCCAATCAGGGTTCAACAATATTTTTCTATGCCCGCGCGATTCTATCCCATCATCCACCAATAACAATACAACTGCCCGTCTTATATCTGTCGTATTGCCAATCAGATTTTCATTTCCGTCAGTAACTTCCGCACACTCACGCATCATTCTATCCCAGGGCCAAGTCCCGTCTAAGCCATCATGATTGAGGCTACCCCTGCCTTTTTGCTCGTCTCCATGCTTTTTGGCAGCCGTATAAATACAGTCCTTTGCCTCCAAAATGCCCACCGCAGAAGTTGTCCGCAATTCGGCAATCAACTCTCTGGCAGATTTTACCGCCCCTGTGTTATTTTTGGCTTGCATTTCCTTTATATAAACTTCTACAAAAGGAATATAGCCCACAGGATTTCTCCGAAGCAAATTAATCTCATCTAACATGCCATATTCCTCTACCGACATAGCCGAATTGGGATTGCTCATGGGTGTTTCCACAATAGGCGTTTCCGTTTCCACCTCAACTGTAGGCTCAGTATTGACAGGCGGCAAATAAGTTTCCGAAGACACAGGCGTTTCTGTCATACTTGAAGAGGTTTCAATATCCGTATGAATCGGCTCCCAATTTCCCTGTTTTCTATCCTCCACCAACAATTTCTGATTTTCAAAAATCTGATTTCCTCTTTGCAGCCCATTCATTTTCATAATTTCTGCTTCCGTCATGCCATATAGCTGCCCAATCAGTCCCAAACTTTCCCCCTGTGAAACAACATGTACCACTTTGGGAAAAGCAGAACTGCCCTCATAGCTCTCATTTAGCGCAATGAGTTTGTTTATATCTGCCTCCTCATAGTTGCCCGAAGTAACCCCTGCCGTAGAAACCACAGGTTTTGTTGTGGAAGCAGGCTTTTCAGTAGTAGGCGTAAAAGCAGGTTTTGGAGTAGGGGTAGGCTCGACTTTTGCAGGAATTTGTCCACACAAGCCACAACCCGTTACCAACAATTCTTGTCCAGGCTTTACTACTTGATTGATTTTCAAGTTGTTCATTGTGCGCAGACGTTCTTCTGTATAGCCATATTTGCGGGAAATACTTGCTACGGTTTCGCCTTGTTTTACAATATGTACGTCATTTGCAGGAATCACAAAGCCTTCATTTCCCTCTGCACGCTGTTTTGGGCGCGTTTCACTTACAGAGACTTCTGTTTTGGGCGATTTGCCTCTTAAAGTTGGATTTACAACTGAAATCTTGGCACAAGTACGCAATATATCAGCACTTTGCATATTGTTCCAACGCTTGATATCTTCCACCGAAATATTGTATTTGCGGGAAAGAGAGAACAAAGTTTCGCCAGCTTGCACGACATGTGTTTGATTATCCGTGGAAGGCGGGCAAGATTGAGCCTGCGAAAAGCCTAAAAAAAGGCAGTAAATGGCTGTTACTATTAGTTTTCTATTCATAAAATTTATTGCGTGAAATATCTAAAACGACAGAGATTTGCCACAAAAAAAATACATTTTTCGTGAAGTACAAAATTTTTTTTATCCAACAGAAAGGTAAAGCCAAATTCATACCAATTTTTGGGGGGGGCGCGCGGATAAACGCAGATTTGAGCAGATAACGCAGATGTATAGAATATCTTAATCTGCGTTATCTGCTGTCATTTGCGTACATCTGCGAGAGATTACAAACCTTATCTCATCTTAAAGGGTTATTACTCATAACATTCTCATTCTCCAATCAATATATTTATGGCTCGTGTAACATTCAACAATCGCCCAAATCCTTTTTATACTACGCTCAAAAGCGAAGTAAAAAACTATTTTACAGAACATCAGAT
>JAYUZN010000904.1:0-1751 GCA_043751755.1 Bacteroidota bacterium
GCTAATAACTTAGCAATGAATGACTTTATAGACATAAATGAAAAATAGTTATGTGGTTTTAAGAGTGGCTCACTTTTTGAAAGTGAGCCACTCTTAAAATAAAATCGCCACAAAGATAGCAAAACCGTAAGGAAACAAGCGAAATATTCCCTACCTTTGTGGGCTAAAACGCTTAATATGCACAAAATATTCTATTTACACCTTCTTTTTTTGCTTATTTCTTGCAGCTCAAGCGAGGAAAAAAAGGCAGAAACGCAGGTTTCTCAAGACACAATTACTGCGCCTTCGCAAACAGATAACATAGCGAAAACAAGGGCAGATACTGCGGAAAGTAGAAGTGTTTTGCCAGTAAAAACAGCCACAAAATTAAAAGCACAAGTAGATAAAGATTATTTGTTAGGAAAGTTTGACTTCCGCCAACACCCTGATTTTGTGAAGGTTGAGGCAGAATATACTTCGAAATATGGAGAAGCTTATTTGCGCAAAGAAGCCTATCTTTCTTTTAAGGAAATGGCAGAATCGGCACAAAAAGAGGCGAATGTAAAACTCATCATTATTTCTGCTGCAAGGAATTTTTACAAGCAAAAAGAGATATGGGAAAATAAGTGGACAGGCAAATATTCAAACGTGCCTGAAGGCGCAAAACGGGCAGAAGAAATTTTGAAATTTAGTTCTATGCCCAGCACTTCGCGCCATCATTGGGGGACAGATATGGACTTGAATAGCTTGGAAAATGGCTATTTCTTACAAGGCGAAGGAAAAAAAATCTATGAATGGCTGCTGAAAAATGCAGAAAAGTACGGTTTTTGCAATGTGTATTCTGCCAAAGATGCGAGCCGCCCAAACGGATACAATGAGGAGAAATGGCATTGGTCTTATCTGCCTTTAGCAAAGCCTTTTTTGGCGCAATATAAAGCGACTATTACCTTAGCAGATATTACGGGTTTTGAAGGTTCGGACACAAAAACGGAACTTTCTGTTATAAAAAATTATGTAGAAGGGATAAATACAACCTGTCAGTGAACAGTTAGCAGTGAACAGTTTGTTATGTTCAAAAGTATTTTACTTATCAATATGTCTGCCATCGTGCTTTGCTTGTCCCGTAGGGACAAAATGTCGGTAGAAATATGCATATTTCCCCCATTTTTTATTCGTTTTTTCGTGCAAGCACGAAAAAACTGCTGGGAATTGGGGCGTTTTTCTTCGGGCTACCGACATTTTGTCCCTAACGGGACAAAAGAACGAAAAATGGCAGACATGTTGACTTATGCTAACTTTCAACTCTCAACTTTCAACTCTCAACTTTCAACTCTCAACTCTCAATTACTTATGAAAATAATCATTACAACTGTACTGTTATCTTTGGCTTTTGTGGCTTGCAGAACCACAAAAACGGCTGCTACAGCCACAACAACTGCTGCAACTTCTCCTCAACCCATGCACGTTACGCCAGCTACGCCTTTGGAAAATACGCCGTCTATCACTTCGCCTTTGCTGATAGGCACTTGGGAGTTAGATACGCTTGTGGCTGATGGAAAGGCTTTTCCGATGAGTGCGCTTCCCAATAAAACTACCCTGCAATTTACAGGTACGGGGCTTATGGTCGTAAAAGGACGTGATGAAAAAGACAAGTTTCTTACTTATACCTACAAAGATAGTAAGATTACGACCTTAGAAGACCCTTCAGAAATGTATGTCAAAACCTTGAATAATAGGGCTTTAGTGGTATTGATGAAGGCAGAAGGCAAGGA
>JAYUZN010000905.1:0-3433 GCA_043751755.1 Bacteroidota bacterium
AACACAAGCGGATACGTCTCCGTAATCATTTCTATAGTCGCCAACAAGTTTTCCAATCCTTCGGCAAAGTCCACCGTAGCAGGGCGGTGCATCGTCATCAACACATAATTTTTGTGCGTTATGCCCAGCTCCTCCAAGACATTTGCCTGTTGTACTTCGCGGTCAAAGGCAACAAGTGTGTCTATCATGGTGTTTCCTACGAAAAAAATATGCTCTTTTTTCTTGCCCTCTCGCAACAAATGTTCGTAGCCACTTTGCTCTGTTACAAAAAAATAATCGCAAATCTCATCAGTCAAAAGGCGATTGATTTCTTCGGGCATGGTTCTGTCAAAGCTTCGCAAGCCACTTTCTATATGCGCAATTTTGATGCCCATTTTGTTGGCAGTCAAAGCCGCCGCAAAGGTAGAATTGACATCACCGACCACCAAAACAATATCTGGCTTGTATTCCGCAAACACCGTTTCTAAGCCCAACATAATCTTTGCCATTTGCGTATTGGGCGAACCCGATTCCACATTGAGCCAAAAATCGGGCGTCAATCGAAACTGCTCAAAAAATATTTTCGACATTTTGTCGTCATAATGCTGCCCTGTATGCACAATTTTGTGTTCAAAGCCCATTTCTGGACGATTGAGCCATTTGTTAAACTGTGTAACCTTAATAAAATTGGGGCGAGTGCCTACAACGGTCAGTATTTTTTTCATATCTTGCGAGAATTGCGGGGCAAAGGTAGGAAAAAATTTGGAATAGGCGGTTTTTTGTGTATTTTTGTGTCCGCATAAATCCTAATGCCTTAAATTAGGGTTAAAATGCTATCCTCATTCAAGCAAAAACAAGCCGATAACTTATATTATGACTTACTCATTTTGCCACGAATTACCCGAATTTGCACGAATTAACAGCCCAAATTAGGGCAATTCGTGGCTATAAAAGCAACTTTTGCGTAAGTCATAGTTATTTATCTTCAACTCATTTTATTTCAATAAGTACGAGTAAGAAATAATCTAAACATATATTCTCGATATATGTTATTGATTATGATAAACTTATGCTAACTTTCAACTCTCAACTTATAACTTTCAACTACTTTATGAATCAAACACGAACTTATCTTTCTTTATTGGCTGTATGTGCATTTGTGATTGGCACAGGTGCTGTGTTAAGTGATGACGGAAAAGCGGGCTATGCCAAGTCCCCAGGCGAAAACTCTTGCATAAGTTGCCATACAGGAACTGTGGGCGCAGGCTCTATTGCTATGACTTCGGACATGTTGGATTGGCAATATGTGCCAGGGCAAACTTACACCTTAAATGTTACCATTTCCCAAACAGGGCAAACAGTTTTTGGCTTGTGTACGGAAGCCCTCAACGCTGCAAATACCAATTCAGGAACGCTTGTTGCAGGAACGGGCAGTCAAATCAAGACCTACAATCCGAATGGGCGCAAATCGGTTGTTCATCTATTGAATGGGGGCTTAGTCGCAAATACCAAAACCTTTACCTTTACGTGGATAGCCCCTGTTGCGGGTACGGGAAATGTTACTTTTTATACGGCTGGAGTTGCCGGAAATCACAATGGACAAAATTCGGGAGATGCGGTTTATACCATGAATATAGTGGCTACCGAAAAAATGAATGTAGCCATTGATGCGGCTTTTGAGCCCAAAATCTTGCAAATTGCGCCAAATCCTGTGGCAGATTGGGTAAACATAACGACTACTCGCCATGATATTGCGGCTTATCGTATAATAGACATCAATGGCAAGGAAATGCAGCAAACCACAATTGCGCCTATTTTTGTGGCGGCACTTCCTGCGGGAATGTATTTTGTGCAAGCGATAAATAAGGAAAACAAGGTGGTTGCAGGAGAGAGAATGGTGAAGGAGTAAGATAATCGTTGGATAAGGACATTACGATTTAGTAAATTAGGGTGGCGCACTTTTGAAAAGTGCGCCACCCTACGAGCTTATTCAAAGTTTCAACACTTGTTTTTATTGCCCGACATTGAGCCAACTTCTTACGAATAATTCGTACAATTTCGTGTCAAAATGTGGAAACCTTGAATATAAATTTCTGAAAACGTCTATTTTAATCATAAAGTTGCTATATTTACCGCCAAATTAAGCTACCTATTCACAATTTATTCATTTACAACGCATGCAAAAATACAGCAAGTTATTTTCTTTCTTCATGTTTAGTCTATTTCTCATAGCTGGGCTATCTGCTCAAGCCCAAACAAAAACGCATTTTCGGGTATTGGAAAATGGCGTAGAAGTTCAAAATACGGTTTGCCATACGGCTATAACCGAGCTAAATCTGGATTTGTACCGCTATACAGATGTCAGAAGGCAAATTGCAATAGACGGGACGGCTTATGTGATAGAATTGTATTCTGGGCAAGAACTTTGGAACACGTACCAAAAACAAATAAGCCCCAACAATCGTCCGATGGCTCAAGACGCGCATCCGCATTTGCAGGTGGTTTTGTCTGGAAATCGCTTAAAAATTCAAACCCAATAAATACTATTCACTTTTCATATATTATTTATGCTAAAAAATATACTTCTACTCACAAGCATATTCTTGGGAATTTGGCAGGTTTCTGCCCAAACTTATTCCATGACCAATGGCACAATCAGCACCTGTAGCGGCACTTTTTACGACAGTGGCGGCGCAGGCGGCAATTATGCCAATAACGAAAACTATACAATGACCTTCTGCAATCCTACAGCAGGGCAGCCGATTTATATTACTTTTACCTCGCTTGATATAGAAAATGGCTGGGATTATTTAGATGTCTATAACGGACCCAATACAGCTTCGCCCCTTATCGGGAGCTACACAGGCACTGCCAGCCCCGGCACTTTGACGGCGACTTCGGGCTGCATTACCTTTAACTTTACTTCCGATTTCATTTTCAACTATACAGGTTGGGTGGCTACGATTAGCTGCACCCCCCCCGTAGGTCCGCCTTGTATCACGACAGCCTCCTTATGCAACCCCGTAAATGTGCCTTTTGCAGGAAGTACGGTAAGCGTGGGTTCAGTGGGCTGTTTGTTGAATATTTACAATCCTACCTACTTCGTCATTCAGCCGACTACCGTAGGAAACCTAACTGTTACCATTTCTTCGGGCTGTGATGTGGATTTTGCTTTATGGGGTCCTTTTGCAAGTATTCCTTGTTATATGCCTACTTCTGCTACGATTGATTGCAGTTATTCTGCGGCTTCTGTAGAATATGCAGACATCGCGAGTACCGTTCCAGGGCAGTTTTATTTGTTACTCGTGAGCAATTATTGCAATGTTGCCACCAATATTTCCCTTAGTCCAAGCGGCTCGGCTGCTGCGGGGCTGTCCTGTGGCTGCGCAATTACGGCAAGTGCCTCGCCTGGCAACATTCTTTGCAATGGCGGCACGACTTCTATAGGCGTAAC
>JAYUZN010000906.1:0-2855 GCA_043751755.1 Bacteroidota bacterium
CACGACTTGCGGACCTCGTGGCACATAGTCTTCTTCCAGCGAACTCATCAGCTCCAAGATTTTGCGCAGAGACTTTAGCTGCTTTTTGGGGATAGCCACAAAAACCATTTTTTTCATAATATATTCAAAATTAATGTGTTACAATTGTGGAATCACCAACTCCTGTTCCTCCGATATGAACACAGGATACTTTATCTCAAACTTACTCACTCAACTTTTCATGCAATTCCTCAAAATTGAATTTTTCAGGTTGCAAGGCATAGTTTTCATTGCAAAGGTCTTCTAACCTGCACCCAAATGTATAGGCAAGTAGTTGTAACTCCGCAAAAGAAAAGTTCTCCGACTTGCGACGAATGGAAAAGGTATTTCGACTCCAACCCAAACGAGCCATAAGTAGGTTACGCAAGCGTAAATAGTCTGTGTGGGAGATAGAATCTAATCTTTTTGCAAAATCTTTCATTTTTATAAAATATTTGTATTATATTTGTGCGCTGTATCAATTTAATACAACTATATGGAAATAAATCTAACAAGACCATTCAAAATTGCCCAAAAACGGCTAAAAACAGTATTAGCGGTTGGCGGACAATTCAAGATAGGAGAGACAGGGCAAACCATTTCGGAAAGAGTGAGAGACGGCGTATATCGTATAGACTACAATACTGCTTATGAAATTTACTCTTCCAAAAACAAGCTGCTCATTGATGCACTCGAAGTAGAATTAATCAAATATGCCAAACGCTACTATCCCACAAGATGCAACAACAAAAACGCAATAAGCTACGGAAGGACAACCGACAGAAATGCAAAATATTTTATCTATGTTGTCATTTTCCACGATTGAAATGAACCATTTACAAGTATCAGAGTACATGAAATAAGTTTAGCCTTCTTTATCATACGCTCAAGTTCTTGTAAGGCAGCTTCTGCACAACTTTCATACACAAGCCAATAGCAAGGTCCTGATTCTACTCCTATTTGCTTTTCTGTATAGTAAGCCGAGAAAGATTTAAGTACCTCTTTGTATCTTTTCTGTTGCGAATCAGTAAATTTATACAGTTTATCAGTTCGCCTAAATTTACGCAGAATAAGTACATTGAGTAATATTAACTTTTCACGATTTTTCATACTTTTGTGCTATTTTTGTAATCTGTATCTTTTTAAGACGTTGCAAAGTAATATAGTAATTCCCATATATCCGTTTTTCGGGACTTCTTGCCAGTGCGCGAGGCTTGTGTGTAGTCCCGAAAAAGAGAAAAGAATACAACTCTTAGCAGAAATCGTAAAACTGAAGTCGTAATCAAACATACACAAATATATATGCAAATTTTATTAGAAATCCCTGAAAACCGCTATGCTTTTTTTAAGGCATTGATACGTATGCTCTCCTTTCCCAAAATCATACAGGTAAGAGAAGCGGAACAAGAAGTTCCTCTTGTGAGCAAAGCAGAATTTTTTGCAGGGCTAAAGGAGTCATTTGAGCAAATGCGCCTGCACCAGCAAGGCAAAATAGAGCTTAGAAATGCCGATGATGTATTAGCTGAATTAGAAAAAACGTATGAATAACATCATTTTTACCCTTAATTTTGAGCGAGATTTAAAACGTTTGGTAAAGAAATATCCTCCTTTTCGCAAAGATATGGCAGAGTTAGTCGCTTCTTTGAAAGAAAATGCTTTACAAGGTAGTGAGCCTTTTCCGAATGTGCGCAAAATACGGCTGTCTATCACAGGCAAAAGCAGAGGTAAAAGTGGCGGTGCAAGGGTTATTATATATGTTCGCATCGAAAAAGAGCAAGTATATTGCCTCTATCTTTATGACAAAGCCGAAATATCGGATATTCCTGACCATGAAATTAAGGATTTTGTGAAGGAACTATTAGCATATTTTGAAAGCGAAGATGACGAAAAGCAAGAATAGGCAGTTTTTCGGGAGTTCCTGCCTGTACGCAGGGCTTCATACGAATCATACTAAGCTCCCCTTATTTAGAATCATTCTAAACGCAAAAAAGACATAAAAACATCCATTATGCAGCCGTTTAGCACTGCATAATGGATGTTAAAGCGTTCCGTAATGTCAAAGAACTGTATCGAAAATGAGAAATGAGAAATGAAAAATAGGGCTATTTTTCATTTCCTATTTTTCATTTTTCATTTAAACTTCACTGCATCGCACTTCCCCAAATCGTCATTGGAGAATATAATTGCTTCCGCATCAGGAAACTTCGCTTTTGCCCGTTTTGCCATGAGTTGCACCATTTTGTCCATATCGGTGGACATGACAATCGGCGGGCTTATAACTGCACCTATAAATTCTGTTTCATCAATCGGCGTGGAATATAGGTAGATATACAAGCCATTTATTTGCCGTATTTCGGCTGTATGGTTAGCAATTCCTTTACTCGGTCGCTGCAAAGTAGCGGGTTCTGCAAGGTTTTGCGCTGCGGCTTGATTTACCCCTGGTTGAATTTTTGCAGCTTCATCTGTGTCGAGATAAACCCCAGCCTCTTGCAAAGTGTCCGAAGTTTCCACTTCACTTTTTGCGGTTGAAACGGCGTGCGCGTTTTTGTAAGGCGGTGCGCCAATAGTTGAGCCAAGCTCCAATTCTGTAGCTTCAAGCGGCGGTCCCGCAAAGCCACACAGGGCAAATAGCCCGCAAAACATAAGCAATACTAAATGTTTCATTGTGTTGTGTGTAAATAAATATGCAGATATTCGCAGATAGTTTTTTCAGGGTTTCAAACTTTTTTGAAAGTTTGACGACCAAGTGAACATGCCCGGGAAAGCAGTATCAAGCTCGCTTTGAATTTGCGCAACTTGAAGCTGCATAGCGGTTGTTGCTGCTCCTACGATTGCCG
>JAYUZN010000907.1:0-3517 GCA_043751755.1 Bacteroidota bacterium
GATTTTGACTTTACTTTGAGTGATACTTTGGGCATTATAGACAAAATTTTTAGCGATTCTACGACTGTTACCATTTCGGTAAACCAGACAATGGGCAATCCTAACGCGCCGATTTCTATTTTTTATATGCAAAACCTGCCTGTGGGAACTTCTACTTCCCTCAGCAATTATGTTATAAATGGTTCAGGTAGCACTGTTTTAACCGTAAAAGCAGACATTTTCACAACGCCGGGTTTGTATCCTATTGCGATACAAGCCTTATGCGGAAGTACCATAAAAATAAAGGTTTTTCAAGTTCAGATAGATTCTTGCTACAAAGTGTATGTGAGTAGCTCGCTCACCGACTACGATATGCAGTTGATAAACAGCTTGCCTACGAATATCCCTATTTGCGTAATTGCAAAAGTCCAGACAAATGGCAAGCTATATGGCGGAATAACAGCAGCTTTCAATTCGGGCGGATTGCACCCACAATCGCATGTAGGGCTTATCAACTATGGCGAAATATATGCTTTTGGGGGAGATGGCGGCGGATTAGCGGCTTTTAATGGGGCAGGAATTGCAGGGCTAAATGGCGGAAATGCCATAAATCTTACCACAAAAACCACGATTCTGAACAATGGCTATATTTTTGGCGGAGGAGCAGGCGGAGGCTCGATTGGCGTAGGCGCATCTTTTTCCATTCCTTTTGTGGGAAATTACAGTGTAGGGGTAGGCGTTGGCGGAGGCGGGGGCGCACCGAATGGCATAGGCGGAGGAGGCACAGCACCCGTTATTGGGCTATTTTCGGCAGGGCAAAATGGCATAGGGGGCTTAAATGGGGCAGGCGGCGCAGGAGGAAACTTGAATGTGCCAATTCCCATTCCTTTGGGTCCAATTACTTTTACCATTACCCCAAGTGGAAATGGCGGAAATGGCGGCGGCTATGGCTTAGACGGTACAGCAGGGACTATTTCTTTTTCTGTAGGGGTAAGCGTTCCCATTATTGGTACTATCAATTTCGGTCCTTATACGCCGCCTATTGGGGGGATTCCGCCTGGAGGCATTGGGGGAAATGCCATCAAAAGAAATGGAAACCTCCTTATCAATTTGCCAGATGCCAACTATCAAACCTTTCAGATTAGGGGAATTGTGGGACCCTGACACAGTCAGCAGTCATCAGTCATCAGTTACGAATATTAGGGGTAAGAAAAATATCAAGTTATTGCTGCTGCTGCTCGTGCAAGCGTCCGCTTGTACGCTCTTTCTTGAAGCGTCCGCTTCGCACTTGGCTGCGGATACAAACGAGGGAATTCCGTAATGATTTTTTATGAATCAACTTATATTAACTTTTAACTCTCAACTTTTAACTTTCAACTCCTTAACATGTATTTAGACGAACTACGAGAATATTGCCTTTCAAAGCCTGAAACAAGTGAAGGTTTGCCTTTTGACGAGGAAACCTTAGTCTTCAAAGTAGCAGGGAAAATATTTCTCCTCACGAATATTTCCGATTCTTCCAGCATGAATGTGAAATGTGAGCCAGAATATGCCTTGCAACTGCGGGAGCATTATCCCGAAATTCAGCCGGGCTACCATATGAATAAAAAAATGTGGAATACCATTTCTTTAACAGGAAATCTTACCAAAGCCTTAATTTTATCGTTAATTGATCATTCGTATCAACAAGTAGTGAAAGGCTTGAAAAAGGCAGATAGAGAGCGATTAGCGTTATAGTTTCTTTCACGCAGATTTTCGCAGATGAAAGCCGATTTCGCAGATAAAAAAGTAAAATAAAATAAATATCTGCGAAATCTGCCCAAATCTGCGAGAAATAAAGATTTGGTATAGAATTTGGCAAAGGAATTTCATAAATTTAATCCTGTATTTTGATGAAATATATCTATATAATCTGCTTCTTATGGGTTTGTAGCACTGCTTTTGCCCAAAGAGACACTATTTTCCTCAAAGACCCCTTATCAGACCTTTACCTGAGTGCCTCCGATTCCGCAGGTTGCGTGCCTATGCAAGTAAATTTCAAAGCCTCTTTATCCCATAACATACGATTTCGTTGGGATTTTGGAGATGGAGAAACGAGTACCTTGCCAAATCCTACGCATACCTACCTTCGCACAGGGAGTTACAGCCTGAATGTAGTTGCTTATTACAACAAAGATTCCATTTTGCTCACACAGCCCGATTGGATAAACGCCTATCCTGTGGCGTATCCTAACTTTTCTACTGCCAACAAATGTGCTTGCGACTTACCCGCAAATCTCACTTTTTTCAACAACTCCAACAACTCCGCGCAATATACATGGCTGTTTGTAGGAGCAGAAATGACCGAATTTGACGGCTTTAATCCGCCGCCAATCGCTTACAACCAAGCAGGAAAATATCCCGTTTCCCTCATTGCCACCACACAATACGGCTGCATAGATACTCTGACCTTAGAAAACTATGTAAATGTGGGGCATGAAATCGCTTTTAGTGCAGACAAAACAACCGCTAACTGCCCGCCTTTTCCCGTTTCCTTCACCGACAAATCTTTGGGTTGTGCCACCAAATGGAAATGGGATTTTGGAGATGGCACTTCGCCGTCTTTGTCGAGAGACCCTGTGCATATTTATAGCAAAGCGGGCGATTATACCGTAAAATTAGCCGTTACCTATCAAGACGGCTGCACAGATTCGCTCATACAAACCCACTATATTCAAGTCGGCGGACCCGAAGCTACCCTTGTGATGAGTCCCTTGGAAGTCTGCGAAAATGAAGGCGTTGAGTTTCGTTTTACAGCATCTGCCTATCTTTTTTTAGAATTTGCCCCCGAAGACGTGAAGCTCCTCAAAGGCACTAAAAATGAGCCTTCTACTTATACTCATCACTTCAAAACAGCTGGGGTTTTCCACCCTTCTTATACCGTTATAGACTCGTCAGGCTGCTTGAATAAATTTTATGTATCAGATTCGATTAGGGTTTTGCCCCGCCCAACTGCCGATTTTATGGCTTCTACTTCCTTCGGCAAAAAACCACTTACCTTTTCTTTGTATCCAACTGCAGATAATAATGTTGAATACAGGTGGTTTGTTATGGGAAAAAAAGACAGCTTAGAATCTACGGAAAAGAAGCCTACTTTTACCTTAGAAAATACAGGCAGATATACAGTGAAAATGATAGCCTTCCACCCAAATGGCTGCTCTGATACCTTGATAAAAAAAGAATTTATGGCTATTTTAGAACCTGAAAATGGAAAAAACACCCCTGAAATTGTGCCTATTTCTGCGACCATTGTTGCCGAAACAGACGGATCCGAAGACTTGACCGTTACCATTAATTCTGTGCAAAAAAATACTTTTTCTATTGCCGTTCTCAACGAATTAGGCGCAGTCATTTCTACAGACCAACTATCTTTTCAAGGACTCAAAAGCACCAAAATCAAAACAAGAAACCTACCTGTAGGAGCTTATCATATAATCATCAAAACCAAAGAGGGAAAAGAGGTATTGCAAAGAGATTTTGGGAAGAAGTGAGGGAGACG
>JAYUZN010000908.1:0-3368 GCA_043751755.1 Bacteroidota bacterium
GGCAACACAGGCGTGGGTTTCCGCGCAGCGCAAAATGGCACAACAGGCGCGGGCAACACCGCCGTAGGAGACTCTGCGCTCCGTTTGAACCTCACTGGGGGAAGCAATGTAGCACTCGGAAAAGGCGCAGGCGGATTGCGCAACAACTACATACAATCTACTTTTGTAGGACAAGGGGCTGACGCAACGGTAAATGCTCTGACCAATGCAATGGCACTTGGATATGGCGCAAGCGTAAATGCAAGCAACAAAGTGTCCGTAGGTAACACTTCCGTAACTTCTATTGGCGGTCAGGTGGGCTGGACGACTTTCTCGGACAGAAGATTGAAAACCGCTATTCAAGACAGTAAATTAGGCTTAGATTTCGTCCTGAACTTGAAGCCTGTTACCTACGAATATCTTGCTGAAGGACAAAAAGGGATTCGTTACACAGGACTTATTGCGCAAGACGTAGATGCAGCCGCAAATGGTACTTTCTCTGGGGTGGACAAAAACGGAGAGTATTGGGGGATTCGTTATGCAGAATTGACCGTTCCCTTGGTTTCTGCTATTCAAGCACAACAAGCACAAATCGACAATCTTGCGGGCAACACAGGCAAAGTAAACAATGCAGAACTTGATGCGGCAAAAGTACAAATTCAAGCACTTCAAGTAGAAAATGCAGCCATCAAATCGCAATTAAACCAAATCCAAACCATGCTTACGCAATATGGAAGCGATTTGTCAGCTTGCTGCACCAAAAACACACAAAGCGATGTCTCGCTTACCTTGAACACGCAAACTGCCTTCTTAGACCAAAACATGCCCAATCCATTTAGCAAATCTACACAGATTCGTTATTTTGTCCCTACAAGCGTAAAAGCAGCTTCTCTTCAACTCTCTGACCTTAGCGGCAAAGTATTGATGGAAATGCCTTTGACAACGGGCGAAGGTTCGGCAGAAGTAAAAGCAGGGGCTTTGTCTTGGGGAACTTACAACTATTCGTTGATATTAGACGGCAAAAGATTTGAAACCAAAAGATTGATTCTTATCGCAGAATAATTGAGGCTTTATTTCAAATAATCCCAAAAAAGGTAGTCCTTTGCTATGGCAAAGGGCTACCCATTTTTTTTGACGACTTTTTCAATCTTGTAGGTTGGCACACCTTTTAAAGGTGCGCCAACCTATTAAACGTAAATTGATTTACCGATTTGTGATGTCGTTATACAACTCATTTACCTTTGCATACAACTCATCAGGCACAGGATTTATACGGGACGGCTCAATCGGTTTCGGGGTAGTCCAAGCGAGGTCGCCATTGACCCAAGCATACGCAAGTCCCACGAGCAAAATAGCGACAAAAATCATCATTTCTACAAAGGCAAAAATCCCCCAAGTTGGGGTTTCTTGTATCCAACTTTTTTCGGCAAAAACGGTCGCCCAAGGAAAAAGGAACAATATTTCCACATCAAAAATGAGGAAAATCAGTCCAATAATATAAAAACGAACATTAAATTGAATGTTCGCATTGCCCATGACTTCTTCGCCACATTCATACGTAGTGTATTTTTCGGGGTTTGGGCGGGAAGGGGCAAGCAGCCATGAGGCAACCCAAATCAAAGAGATGCACATCGCGCCCCCAATGAGGTAGAGTAAAATATGTCCAAATTCAGTCATATCAGTTAGCAGTCATATCAGTCATCAGTTAGCAGTTAGCAGTGAACAAGGAGTAATGGTAAACAGTCATCAGTCAATAACAGGTTAATAAATAAAATGCTTTTTCCCCTCACAATCAATCCCTAACCACTCCTACCTGTTCACTGATGACCGTTCACTGCTAACTGTTCAGAGCATTTCCTTCAATTTCGTTACAGGAAGTCCAAGCAGCTCAAAATTGGGCTGATAATCTTTGAGCAAAGCGAATTTTTCGCAATACATTTCTGTTGCTTTTTTGTTTTTTTCTACAAACTGAAACAATTTATAGAAATAATCCTTGACCGTATAGTGCGCTTTATCGACAATAATGGTGCGAATTTTGTCCAATTCAAACTCCTTTTCCTTTGCCATATAAGCAATAAGCAGCGATTTGATGCGTTTTTGCTCATCTTCCTCAAAATTCGATTCCGTAAAAATCTTGATAAGCTCTTGCAAGAATATCCGCGCATCTTCGTTGCCGTCATAATATTCCCCCAATTTGTACCAAAACAAATGGGGCAAATACACACCGCCTAACACATCAGCCGACATTATTATAAATTTATCTGCCTCTTCAGGGTCGCTTTCCACGACTTCTTGATGAAATGTGGCAATCTCCGCGATTGCTTCCTCGCGGGATTCGTCTATGCTTTCCGCATATTTCTCTTCTATTTCGTTCAGTTTTTCGAGAATATCCATTGTGAAATTGATGTGTTGTTCACGCAGAGTTGAACGGATTTAACCGCAGAGTTGAGCAAATATTCATTGAGCGTAGCCGAAATGCCTATCTGCGAAAATCTGCGTCTTTCATCTGCGAAAATCTGCGTGATAAAATGAAGTATTTGCCTATAAATCGCTGCAAAGATAGACATTTTACCCAAAAAAAAGAATTTTTATCCGTTATCTGTGAAAATCTGCGGTTAAATCTGTGAAAATCTGCGCGAAATAAAATCCATACAAAACGCCTTATCCCCCTCAATCGCCTCAATCAAAGTTGCCAAAGAATCGAATTTCGCTTCTGCTCGAATATAGGCTAACACCTCTATTTTCAGCATGTTATCATAAATATCTTTGTCAAAATCGAAGATATTTACCTCAATTCCCCTCGCAAAATCACCCATAGTAGGCTTAACTCCTATGCTCATCATGCCAAAATAAGCTACTTCTTCCACAAAAACCCGTACAAAATAGATGCCATTTGCAGGAATTAGCTTATATTTATCTTGCAAATCCAAATTTGCCGTAGGATAGCCCAACAAACGCCCTTGTTTTTGTCCATGTACCACTTTTCCGCTAAAATGAAAATCATAGCCCAAAAAAGAATTTGCTGTATGAATGTCGCCTGCCTGCAAAGCCTGACGAACTTTGGTACTGCTAACATTCGCATTATCAATGGCTTGCGCAGGAATTTCCTCTACCTCATAGTTACATTCCGCCGCATACTGCCGCAATTCGTGTATATCTCCGCTTCTATTTGCCCCAAAATGATGGTCATAGCCTATTACAAGGCGATGAATCCTGACCTTTTCTACCAAAATTTGGCGAATAAAAGTGTCCGAAGAGGTCTGCGAAAATTCCTTTGTAAAGGGAATCAGCAGCAATTTATCAATGCCAAATTCCCGTAAAACCGTTATTTTTTCCGCTATATTTTGAAGCATAAAAACAGGTGTTTTGTCGGGAAAAAGGACAAGGCG
>JAYUZN010000909.1:0-4866 GCA_043751755.1 Bacteroidota bacterium
TGTCGTATTATCGCATTCAAGGCATTGACTGTTGTCGCAATTTCTCGCTTCAAAAATAGGGTTGTTTTGGGGATATTCACATTGTTTTGAATGGTAATAATTTCATTCAAATTTTGAATGGTTTCGCCCAACTTATCTATACTTTTGTGAATCATCTGCAAGTATAATCCCTTTTCCGCCGCCTCTTCGGTTTCTTCGATTAACTCCATCAAACCACTTAGATTGCTGGAATGAGACCTTATATTATGAGAAATAATATGTGCAAAGTTGGTCAATCGTTCATTTTGCTTGTTTGTTACCGCCAACAAATGCTCTAATTCATGCTGTTTGGTTATTTTTTCGGTAATGTCGGTACATATCCCCGAGACCCTTATCAATTTCCCCTGCTGATTGCGAATGGCAAAGGTTTTTTCTTGAATCCATTTTAGCCCTGCTTTTGGGTGCAATATCTGATACTCCAATTCGTAGGAATCATTTTCTGCCAAAATGGTAATTGCTCCCATATTTATGCTGCGATATTCGGGCAAAACATAGAGGTCTCTATACGATTTTCCGCCATAAAAATCTACCTGACTCATGCCTAATACGGGTTCGCAGGAAGGATTTATATACAAATATGTGTGGTTAAGCAAGTCATATAGCCAAAAAACGTTTTCTATCGTTTCATTTATTTGCCTAAAGTTATTTTCACTTGCAATAATAATCGCCTCATTATTGATTCGCTCAATGGCACTTGCGATATTGGTTGCCAAAGATTGCAAAATACTTACCTCATCTATGCTCCAAATTCTGTTTTGCGTACAATCATCAAAGCCAATAAACCCATAAAAAGTATTTTTAACAAAAATAGGAATATTGAGCATAGACAGAATTTGCTGGTCCCTCAACATCTGTTGGAAAGACGCATCTTTGATTTCGCTTACATTTGTTATATAAGATTGATTGTGAATTAAGGAAGCCTCCAATTCTGAAAAGGTAGATAGCACAATTTTTTGCAAAAGGGGGTTGTCTATTTGTGGCTGAATCTGATTCCTTGCCCATTCTGTTTTTTGGCTGAGGTATTCTGTTCCTTCTACTTTTTCAAAATAATAGACCCTATCTACGTATGTCGCATTTCCTATCAACTCAAAAGATTCGATAAGGGCTTGATAAATATTTTTGCCCCGCAATAATTTTTCGGTTGTTTGGGTGATTGAGGTAAGAATTTGGCTTTTGTAGCGCAATTGTTCTTCTGTATTTTGGGCAATATAGGCGTTTTTGTAGGTAGTGAAATATCTACCTAAACAAAAAAAAAGTATGGCAATAACTGCGCATAATATAATGATGACTGCCGCACTCATTGAATCGTAATTCATTTTTTTTATGCCCTAAAATAAATATAACAGGTCTTACGCCTATCGCAAACTTATCTGTATAGCTTATTTTTCACGTTTAAATGCGCCCCTTATAGGCAAGCCAAAATAAGGCAATAACCTTGCCATTTTACCCGTACAAAATTTTAGGAGGGCTTATTTTTTTCTTGCGCGCCCAATAATGCTATCTTTTTCCAAGCTAATATAGTTTTTGAGGTAGGTGTAATTTATAACAGAGTCCCCTTCTCGGCTCATCTTAAAATCTTGCCAGCTATTCGAGCAGGGGTTGATGCCCGACAAAAAAGCCTCATATTTGCGCACAATACAATTGATAGAGTCTTGAGGATTGCTGCAATCAAAAAAACCTCTGAGTTGTACACGATTTGTATCCACCCAAAAAATGATAAAACTATCGTTTTTGTAGGTCAAATCTGTGCTGCTTGCCGAAATGTGGTAGCGAGACTCTGTGCTTGTATATTCTCCTGCAAAGCCGTCTGCCGCAAATTCGCATACGCCATTATCTTCTTTCGCAGAAGGGTCAAAGTTAAAGGCACTTTCGGAGGTGCAGCCTAATTTGCGGAAGCAACCTGTGGTAATGATGGCCGTCATCAACAGTAAAAAAAGCGTTTTTTTCATGGATAAAAATGATAAGATAAAGAACAAATGTTGTGTGAAACGCCGAGAGCTTGCAAATATACACCATATTTGCAAGCTATCGGGCATTTCTTACTCCGTGTGTGATTCACTGACAACGGGACGCTAAATGGCGAAAGTCAATGGTTTAAAAGGGTTTTACCCTTTATTTGACCGCAGTTTGTGGGATACAGACAGCAGCGTGGTTTGTTACAGATTTCTGAATAACTATTTATAGGTTGCTTATAAATCTTTTTTGTCTATTCCTGCTTGTTTAAGAATCGCGAGAAACGTGCCTTTTTTCAAATCTTTTGAGCCATGCACAGGCACTACAATTGTGGTTCTTGTCAATTCATTATAATAGAGTTGGTGCGAGCCTCTGCTTCTTTTGAATACCTAGCCTTGTTCTTGCAACAGCTTGATGAGATGAGTGGGCGATAAATTCATACAGCAATTTGCAAAGAATATTCTAACGTATTGCTATCGTCAGGAATAGGCTCGTCTCGCGACACTAATTCCTCTATATACAAAGCAATAGCCTCTTGCGCCATCTCTTTGGCTTCGGCTACCGTTTCCCCATAAGTAATACAACCCGGCAATATAGGGACAAGCACTGTAAACCCGCCTTCAGGCTCTGCTATAAGATGTATTCTGTATGTAAACATAGTTTTGGCTTGGATTTTACAGTGTTATTTTAATAAATTTTTATTTATTTATATTATGCTTCGGCAGGTTTTATTTTTTCGATAATATCATAAGCTAATTCAAACCCTTCCGCAATGACTTTTACAGCCGTTACGCCATCATAATAGCCTGAAAGGTGTAAGATTTCGTAAGCATTATTGAGATAAGTAAGCAACTTTTTGTCTATTTTGCCCACATTTGTTTCGTAATATTGAATACTTTTACGCCCTTTACTTTTTTTCACGCCTTTCAACAAAAAATAGCCATCTAAGGCAATCAATACGCCGCTATAAGCTGTGCCACAAGCCATTTTTACATATTTGGCATCTTGGTAAAACCTATCTTCTTTGCCCGCCTTCTGCAAAACTTCTTTTGCATTGTCCATATAGCGCAAAGATTCGTGGTAATAGTGATGTTGAATTTCAAGGGGAGTCATAATAGCTTAAATTTGTAGTTTTTTTACAAAAAATGATTGGAATGATAAAAACTTTGCCTACCTTTGTCTTTTCAGTATTAAACATAGATAAATAGCTGATTTGAAATACTTCAATTCAGCTATTTATTCTTAAATATGGAAAAACAAAAATTGCCTTTTCCCAAAAAAGGCGAAACCAAAAGTAAATGGTTAGGATTTCTTCTCAAATGTCTAAAGGTTATAGCTGGAACTACAGCCTTTGTCAATGACATTCGTGAATTGCTTTCTTAATCGTTTACTTGTTGTACTTGCTCTTGTATAGAAACTCTTGTAGGTTTAGTAAGTAAACTTGCAGGAGTTTCTCTCTTTTACAATACAAAGGTAAGTAACATCTTTATCATTACCAAATTCGATAACATTATTATGCAAATATATTTTATCAACACCTTCCTCAACAACACTCATAACAGCTTCTTTACCAAGTTATAGAGAGTCTCTTATTATACTTTGAAGGGGGTAAATTTTACACAATGAATCCCAAAAATACAACAGGCTTACTAAACCTCGAAGGTTTAGTAAGCCTGTTGAGGAAAATTTACCCCGTTTTTTGAAGCGGACACTTACGACAGCTACCATAAATCCTATATAAATTTCCTCAAAAACAAATATTTCACTTCCTATCCCTTACACTATGCGTATTGTTCACAGCCTCAAATTTATATACTTTGCCAAATTGCTTATTGCGTTTGTGCGCCAAGAAATCTAAACGAGGCTGAAGCACCGATTTTTCTACGAGCAGCCTGTCTTTGCCCATAATTGCCTCTTTTCTTTCGAGAAAATTGAGGTCATATTCAGGACTCATCACGATGGCTTCTTCGGGGCAAACATCTTCGCAAAACCCACAATAAATACAACGTAACATATCAATTTCAAACACCGAAGGAAAACGCTCTTTTGCATCTTCCGTTTCGGCGGCTTGCATACTTATCGCTAAAGGCGGACAAGCACGCGCACACAAGCCACAAGCCACGCATCTTTCTTGATTATTTTCTTGCACAAGTACAGGTCTCCCTCGAAATTCGGGACCCAATTCTATCCTTTCTTCAGGATATTGAATGGTAACTGTAGGTTTGAAAACGTGTTTGATGGAATATAACATTCCCTTAAATATTTCGGGAAAATATAATTTACCAGAAAGCGACAATTCTCTTTCGCCTGGTTTGCCTGTTGTGATGTTGTGTGTTGCCATAATCAAGCCTGTATTTGTAGATTTGTGTCAAAGGTATAGCATGTTTGGGAAATAACCAAAAAATATTTGAGGTTTCACGCAGATTGAGAACAATTATGCTTTCACCACTAAGGAACGAAAATTAAATAACTTTCCATTTTCCTCACCACTAAGGCACGAAGGAACACGAAGAACTACAGTAAAAGAAGACATCTAAGCCGCACTTTTTCTTTCTTTGTTTTCTTAGTGCCTTAGTGGTGAAAAAAAAAAAAAAATCATCTGCAAAAATCTGCGTGAAATGAAGTTCAATCATAATTAAACTCCCACGCACTTTTATACGCGTCTATGCTATCCACATACTCCAAAAAATCTTTGTAGAAAAAATGCCCTCCCAGCGTGCCACTATCCCCCACTACCACCAACTTTTTCCTTGCCCTTGTGAGTGCCACATTCATGCGGCGGGTGTCTTTGAGAAAGCCGATTTCGCCATTATCATTGCAACGCACAAGGCTAATATAAATAATATCCCTTTCCTGCCCCTGAAAACCATCAAC
>JAYUZN010000910.1:0-4401 GCA_043751755.1 Bacteroidota bacterium
TGAACAGACACCAATTTGCCAATCGCATCATAGATTTCTACTTTATGTTTTCCGCCTTGTGGCTGAGTAATAGACACATTTAACACCTCTTTCGCAGGATTTGGATACAAACTTACGACAGTGTTCAACTCACGATTGATGTTGATTTCCACTACATTAGAATATAGGTGAGATTGCCCATCAATGTCAATTTGTTGTAAGCGATAATAGGTTTTGTCTCCAAAATCTAAGTCTTTCGTTTGGTAGTTAATTTCTGTATAAGACAAGCCATTCGGAGCTGAGGTAGGAACCGTTTCGATAGATTGGAAAGTAATATTATCCAAACTGCGCATCAATACAAATTCCTTGTTGTTTATCTCCTTCGTAGTCGTCCATTCCAAGATGTTTTCGTCTCCATGATTGTAGCCTGTGAAGCTCAATAATTCCACAGGGAATGCCCCAGGATTGTTGGTTCCTCCACCGCCTCCACCACCAGAGAATCTATCAATCGTGTATTCTGCTACGTGGTCTGCGCCCATAGTGCTATATGCCCAAGTAGCGGTAGAAGCCGTTCCGCCATTCATGTATTGCCAGTAGCCTGTGCCGTTGTATGCATAAGGGCTTGCTACAGGAATCCCAGCATGCAACAAATTAGGGTCAGGATTGTAAGCAGGTGTTCCGCCTACACCATTGTTGATTTTGTAGAACGCCATCTGCGTAGGACTTGACGTAACATAAGGAGACACCGAATTTACTGCATTAAAGTCTGCATTAGTGAAATAGAATTTCACATTCAAATCATTTACAGGCTGTGTTACAGGGGTAGCTTCCCAATAGCGTCCCATCAAGTACCAAGTTACCCCAACACTGACATAAGGCGTAGTGGCATTCGTCAAAGTATAGGCTCCCTGACCTGCTACTTTTACCACGAAACCAGGGTCTCCTATATGTCCTATTGCATTTCCGCCAGTATTTGCGTTCTGAACAGACAATATAATATAGTCATCACAATAAGTGGTAGGTGTACCTGCATTGTCATAGTAATGTGTCCAGTTGAAAACGTCAGTGTTTTCGTAATCCGCTATCCAAGGCGTTGCAGAAGCTATAGGAGGAGCCAAAGTAGTGGCATATCCACCTACTACAATGTTCACATTATCTGCTGCTGCTAAACAAGGACCTGCGCCGTCTGGGTCATTCGTGGTCAGTGTCAAAGTAAGCGTAGAGCCTATTTCGCTAAGATTTGGCGTATAGGTTCCTGTAGGGTTGGTCAAACTTGAGAACATACCTGCGTAGGTTCCAGACCAAGTACCCATAGTTGCACTGCCACCAATTGTCCCGCCTAATGGCAAAGCTCCAAGTCCACAAGTCGTAATATCCGCTCCAGCATTGACCGTTGCGCCAGGATTAATGGCAACCACAACCGCATCTGTAGCCATACAGCTATTTGCATCTGTGGCAGTTACGGTGTAAGTAGTAGTACTTGCAGGAGAAACAGAACCGCCTTGAGTAGCTCCATTATTCCAAACATAGCCAACTACGCCTGTTCCGCCTGTTGAGGTTCCTGTGAGGGTAGTTGTACCCGAACCACAGAAAGCCACATCTGCCCCTGCATTTGCCACCAAATTCGAGATAGCGATAGCCACATTATCCGAAACAGCAAGACAAGGTCCCGCCCCGTCTGGGTCATTTGTGGTTAAGGTCAAAGTAAGCGTAGAACCTGCTTCTGAAGGATTGGGCGTGTAGGTTCCTGTAGGATTAGTTATGCTGGAGAAAGTTCCTGCATAAACGCCTGACCAAGTTCCCAATGTCGCACCTCCTCCAATAGAGCCGCCTAAGGTTATCGCGCTCAAAGAACATCTTACAAGGTCCATTCCTGCATTGACGGTCGCCCCTGGATTGACGGTAACAAGTACTGCATCAGTAGCCGCACAGCTATTTGCGTCTGTGGCGGTTACGGTATAAGTGGTAGTGCTTGCAGGAGTAACAGAGCCTCCTTGTGTTGCGCCATTATTCCAAGTATAAGCAATTGCCCCTGTGCCCCCTGTTCCTGTTGCAGATACTATAGTAGAGCTGCCCGAACATAAAGTAACATCAACCCCTGCATTTACAGATACCGCAGAAGATGGTTGCGTTATCGTAACCCAAGCCGTATCAGCACAGTTGTTGCCGTCTGTTACATTCACAATATACGTACCTGCCATAAGGTTCGTAATGGTATCGGTTACTTGTGGAGGGCTTGTATTCCAGCTATATGAGAAAGAAGGAATCCCCGTTGCCGAAACAATCGCGGAGCCTGTACCTCCCCCAAAACAAAGGATATTATTCGCTGTCCCCGTCAATACTGGAATAGGATTGACGGTTACGGTAAGTGGCGAAGAAGTAGAAGTACAGTTAGGAGAAGGTACTTCGTTTATCTGCACACTATAATCTCCCGTTGCGGTAGGACTGTAGGTAACATTTGTTGCACCGCCAATAGCTACTGCGTTTAGGAACCATTGATAGCTTAACGTAGCTGCTGAAGGCGTACTTGCGACCAAATTAAGTGTATTATTGGCGCAAATGGTGGTAGAACCCGCAAACGTAATGATAGCACTTGTGTTTGTTCCTACATTAACCGCAGGCGTACTTACAGAAGTTGTACACAAGTTATTGGGGTCTGTTGCGGTCAAAGTATAGGTATTTGCCCCAACAGGAGGTGCAATTCCCGTAGGACTTTGCGTACTCGAAGTAAATCCAGAAGGCGTTGTTACCCATGCGAAAGTAGTTGCTCCTGTCGAAGTTCCTGTTCCTGCTAAATCTATACTTCCCGGCAAACACACTGAAGTCGTGGACGGAACCGCCGTAACTCCAGTTGGAGAAGGATTTACCGTAATCACCGTAGCTGCGGAAGTCGTTGAACATAAAGCTGCATTTGTTACGGTTACAGTATAACTTCCTGACGTGGTCGCACTAATTGTTTGTGTCGTTGCGCCTGTACTCCAAAGATAGCTATTGAAAGGACCGCCTGCATCTAAGGTTACGTTATTTCCTGAACAGAAAGTAGTCGGGCCACTTGCCGTAATGGTAGCCGTAGGGCTTGGACTAACTACTAAGGTAGCACTCGCCGAAGTCGTACAGCCCAAAGTATTGGTCAGTGTAACAGTGTATAAGCCCGCAGCAGGTGCGGTAATACTCGGAATCGTAGTGTTATCTAAATTGGACGTAAAACTGTTAGGTCCTGTCCATGAATAAGTAACACCTGCGGGAGTAAACCGCCATCCTTCATGCGCTCCAGCATTGCTCACAGGGAAATACACCCCATTGTGTCCTGCGGGACTTACAGCAGAATTACCTGCTGCATTTTCGATGCCCAAAGTAGCCGTTTGTGCCGTTCCTCCATCTGCATTTTCAAATACATGCACTTCTATCACATTGGTAGATTCAAACAACTGTATTTGGAAGTTTGTATTTCCATTAGTTACAAAATAAGGCACATTGTTATAGCGAATATTGAACACTTGGTTTGGAGCTGTACCTGTTGTAAAATAGGTTATTGCGCCTACTGCGGGATTCAAGTCCTCAAACACCCCTGCAATTATATTGTTAGGAGCTGCTACGTTTGGAATCGTTTGCCCATATACGAAAGTAGAGCCACTGGAAGTCCCAAGCTGCACAAAGCCATTTGTATAAACAAATAAGTTGGTGTAAACCGTTCCATAAAAGGAAAAGCTAAAGCCTAATGGAATACTTGCCGATACAAAGTCATCTCCACTTGTGGGGCTAATCGGCGTACCACCCGTTTGGGGTGCATACGGAATTGCCGCAACAGAATAGCCTATAAATCCTGCCGTTCCTGCCGAATTGAGTCCAAGCGTACTTCCTGCACAAATCGGATTCGGCGTAACCGAAGAAGAGGTAACCACAGGCAAAGGACTGATAGCAATTACCGTTGATACCGCCAAAGAACAAGGCGTTGCATTTGTAACGATAACCGTATAAGTCCCTGCATTTGAATTGCCCGCAGACGGAATAGAAGGATTTTGGCTTGAGCTTGTGAAGGAATTGGGTCCCGTCCAAGAATAAGAAACCCCTCCACTTGAAGTCAAATTCAAGGTAGCACCCGTACAAACAGGCGCATTACTTCCGATTGTTGCCGCAGGCAAAGGATTGATAGTTGCCACTGTAGCAGTACGGGTAGCACTTGTACAAGTCGTAGCTCCCGCGCCCAACATCGTTATAATGTAGTCTTCGTATTCCCCAAAACCCGTATGTCCACAAGATTCTGTAGAAAGCACCGTTGCATTCCAATGTGCGCATACCCTCATTCGGGTTTGCCCACTTGCGACAGTTACAGGAACAAGAACACTAGTAGTAACCGTAGCGTTTCCTGAAGGGGAGGCAAACACAAACTCTCCCACATCTGTAAATAAGCCGTTCTGATTA
>JAYUZN010000911.1:0-4464 GCA_043751755.1 Bacteroidota bacterium
CCGCATAATTTCGTTCAAAATTGGGATACGCCTATTTTGGTCATTCATGGCGAAAAGGACTTTCGTGTGCCTGTGAGCGAGGGTTTTCAGGCTTTTCAGGCAGCACAGCTCAAAGGCATTCCGAGCCGTTTGCTCACTTTTCCTGACGAAGGGCATTGGATTTCTACGCCGCAAAATAGCTTGTTATGGCAGCAGGAGTTTTTTGCGTGGTTGGATAAGTATTTGAAATAGGTCTGTGGGTTCACGCAGATTTTCGCAGATTTTTCTTAATCTGCGAAAATCTGCGGTTAAATCCCCGAAAATCTGCGCGAAACCAACAACTTTTTTTCCACAGACCACATAAATATGTAAGTTTGGGACACTATTTGCTTATAAGAAATAAAAGACGGCAAAATTTCAACCAAAAAATATAATTAATTGGTTATTAGCTTATTATCATTTAATTGCGTATATTAACTTTCTACATTCTATTTACAAATTCCCAAAGATGAACAAAATCATAGTATCTGCCTTAGCATTTGCGCTGCTACATGGACTTTCTGCGCAAACCCTATCTTCTATCGAAGAAGTGAGCAAAGCACGAGTTACAAGTCCTAAACCTGCGGTTCAAACGCCTGCTCCTTCCGAAGACGGGAAGCATGTTGTGCAAAAAGGGGAGACCCTTTCGAGCATTGCGCGTTTGTATAAAACAAGTTTTCAAAGCATTGCTTTGTTAAATAACTTGACTTCGCAGACCATCAAAACAGGGCAAATCCTGAAAGTGCCTATGCCTGCTGCTACTGCCCAAGAGGTTGTTGTTGATGACCGAGCAGTGCCACAAAGAAAACAACGTTCTGCATCAGGACTTTTGTATGCCAAAAAACAGCTTACACACACCGTCCAAGCGGGCGATGACATTTATACCATCAGCGACAACTATGACGTAAAATTGGCGGAGATTCGCAGATTGAATAATTTAGCGGCAAATGTTGTCAATTTTAACATAGGAGAGGAGATTATTTATGCCGAAACCTTCGAGGCTACCAATGCCGAAAAGGTGGACGCAAGGGAAATCCCTACTACGCCCGTAGAAGGAGAAGTATTGGTAGAAGTAGAATCAAATCCCCTTGAAGTTACCCCTCCTCCTGCCAAACAGCCCAATATAGAAACGCCTGTCGCGCCTATTCCTGCTCCTACGCCAACCGAAACGGTCGTTGCGCCTGTAGAAACTGCGGTCGCAGGGGAAAGATTGGAAAATGGCGGTTTTATTGGGGTAGAAGACAAATCTCAACTCAATCCGTATTATATTTATCACAAAACATTGAAATATGGCACAAAAGTGCGCCTTCATATTCCGGACAATTCGGGCTATGTAGAAGCCGTAGTTGTCAATCGTTTGAGCGCGCAAAGGAAGGAAATTATCGGGATTTCGCCAGCTTGCTATCGCCTTATTGGGGGAAAAGCAGCTGCAAATGCAACCATTAGCTATCTTCCGTAGGAATTTCACGCAGATTTTCGCAGATGAAAGCAGATAGCGCAGATGAAAGAATATCTGCGAAATCCGCTTTCATCTGAGTTTATCTGCGAGACCCAAAACGCTGTCTTATTACCTCTCAACCTCATTCATTCGCGCTTATGTATAGACGCATAACTTATATATTGATTGCCATTTGCCTCTTGTTTGGACTAACAAGCTGCAAAAAAGAGGGTTGCATGACTCCTCAATCCGAAAATTTTAATCCGAACGCCAAAAAGGACAATGGCTCCTGCAATTTATGGAAAAGCAAGTTTTTGGGCAAATATAAAGGTACATGGAAATGTGAGTCCGCCCAAAAAGACATGACGGTTGTTGTAGCTGACGCTGCGGGAGATAATGTTTCGCTGCTACTTACGTTCAGTGATGGCGCACATAATTTTAGGGCAAAAATAAGTAGCAAAAATACTTTTCTCATTGAACCACAGCCATTTACGGCAAATGATGCGAATTATACCGTAACAGGCATAGGCGTTCTGAACACAAATTCGACCATAACTTTTGAATGTAAATACCTGCTCAATGGCATAGAAACGGAATCTTGCATGTTTAATGGCTCTAAATAGTTGTGCGGTTTTTCAAACCGCCACACAATTCGTTCTATTCCTTCGTGCGGTTTGAAAAACCGCACAAGACGATAAAGCAAAAGCTATATATTTTTTCTGTACAGCCAGAAATATTTTACGAAAATCCAAATAATACGCCTACTTTTGTTGTTCTATAAATGAACCACAAATTTTTCTGTTATGTCTAAGCTGTCTGAGATGCGCAAAAACTACGGACTTTCTCATTTAGAAAAGTCCGAGATGCAAGCAAATCCTTTTGATGAATTCAAAATATGGTTTGACCATGCCGTAGATGCCGGGATTTTAGAACCTAATGCCATGTCGCTTGCTACGGTTTCTGCCGAAAATGGGCAGCCGTCTTTGCGCATCGTCCTCCTCAAAAACTTCGATACAAGGGGTTTTGTCTTTTTTACCAACTATGAAAGCCGAAAAGGACAGGAACTTACTGCCCTTCCAAAAGCTGCATTGAACTTTTTTTGGGCAAGCCTTGAGCAGCAAATCCGCATTGAAGGGGAGGTAGAAATGATAGACGAGGAGGAATCGGAAGCCTATTTTTACTCCCGAAATCGCGAAAGTAAAATAGGGGCATGGGCTTCTCCACAAAGCCAAATTATCGAAGATAGAAAAGCTTTAGAGGATAAAATTGCGCATTTTGAATATATGTTTGAAAAGGTGGCAGCAATTCCACTTCCGTCTCATTGGGGCGGCTATCGGGTCATTCCGCATAGAATAGAGTTTTGGCAAGGGCGCAGCAATCGCTTGCATGATAGAATTGTCTATGTCAAACAGGCAGATAATAGCTGGGAAATGAAACGGTTAGCCCCGTAAACAGTTAGCAGTGAACAGTCATCAGTGAGCAGTTAGCAGTGGTTTTTATCTGCGAAATCTGCTTTCATCTGCGAAAATCTGCGTGAAACACTATGGAAATTTACACCAAAAAACAACTTTCCCTCCGCAATGGCAGCGACCGAGACGAGATGTGGGTCGCCTACAAAGGCATCATCTATGACATTGCATTCAGCCGACATTGGCGCAATGGCATACATTATGGGCATTGGGCAGGGCAGGATTTGACCGATGAGTTGAAAGACGCGCCTCATGCGGAGGAGGTTTTTGCGAGGTGCAAAGTCGTGGGAAAATTGGAGGCATCAACGTAGCTGCCATTTGAAAAATGGCAGCTACGGGTAGGCGTTTTTGCTACGTTCAAGATAATAGAGAAATTGGAGGCATAAATGTACCTGCCTTTTTTCAAATGGCAGGTAGAAATAGGCAAATCTTCTTACCTTTGTGATACTTTTAAACGCAAATTTTTTACCTCAAAAACAATATATGAAATCTTTTGGCACTTGGGATAAACAAGACTTACACTTGACCTTTTCATTAGAAGAGGTTGAAATGTTACCTCACCTACATGATTGGTGCGATTATGTAGCAAAAATAGACGGAAATACTTTGTTAGAATTGGAGGACTTGCGAAAAGAATTAGCTTCTTTGAATGAAGATTGGAACGAAGACGAGTTAAAAATGCACTTTATTGCCCCTCTTTTGCGGCTTATTCATTATGGGAAAAAAGGAACTTATAATACTTTTTTTCAACGAAGTTTGTCTGCTACCATTAATGAGATAGAGATGGGCGGAATTGTGGATATGGAAATCGCACAAGGTTGGGAAAAACCGATTAAACCTTATTTTTTTTTACATGAATATAAGCAGGAGCAAGGGGGGAAAGGAGATGCTCGTGCGCAATTATTGGCAGCTATGTTGGTAGCTCAGGCTTTAAATAAAGATGAGAAGCCTGTTTTTGGCGTATATTTGGTCGCAGCAAGTTGGCGTTTTGTGGTGTTAGAAGGAAAAGAATATGCTATTTATCGCTTAGATGCTACCAAAAAAGAAGATTTAGACCAGATTTTTAGCATGTTACACTGGATAAAAAAATGGGTTCATACAGAACTTTTGATTCATTAAGCGAATATACTTTTATGAAAAAACGAGATTTCCTCAAACTATCAGGCATCATTACTACAGGCTTAATGTTAAGCCCAGAAATGGCGTGTAAAACCCTGCACAAAACGGCTAATACAGCGAATCCTGCTTGGATAGACCCTTTGTTAGCCCTCACAGGCGAGTTTTCTGTGCCTGCTTTGGGCTATGATTTTGCTGCTTTGGAGCCACATATAGATGCCTTGACAATGGAAATTCACCATGACAAACATCATGCTGCATACCTCAAAAAGCTGAATGAAGGCATAAAGGCTACTCCTGTTTTTGCCCATAAAACCTTGGGCGAAATCTTGCAAATGGTAACAAAAGACAGCCCTGCCATTCGTAACAATGCAGGAGGGCATTATAATCACAGTCTTTTTTGGGCTATTTTGGGGGCAAATG
>JAYUZN010000912.1:0-7003 GCA_043751755.1 Bacteroidota bacterium
TTTTTCAGATGATCTATATCATAATTATTCATTATTAAGTAGTTTTAATATAAGTAGTTTTAATTAATGTTTTTTTTAAGTTAGAATTGAAGATAACGACAAGTGCTGCCTTGCCGTAGCCGTTTTGAGCAGGGATTTCGTGCGTAGGAAAACGGCTATGGTCGGCAGCACCCTTGTTATGCACCTTCATTTTTATTTTTTTAACCATACAGGAGGGTTGGCAAAAGGCAGCATACGGGCAAGAAGCGTTGATTTGTGCGGCTGGTTGCTGGTATGCTGCCTGTGCGTTGGGCTTACGCCTGCTTGTCGAGTTTTGTTTATTTGCTATTTTTTTGTTTGAACAGTTATATTTATGCCTTCTACTTTAAAAGTGCTTCCACTTCTTAATTCGGTTGTCGTCTTTTTTATTTTGTCTTCAAACACAATTTTTCCATTATCTAAATGTATCATTGCTGTTACAGCAGGAAATTTGTCTTTGGGTAGATAAATATCAGCTTCATTGGAAGACCCTAATATTATTGGTTTACCCCCAAGCCCTATTTGAATTTTATCAGACTTATTCCACTCAACCAATAGCCAAGCTTCTCTAAATAATTCTTCTAATATAGAAATCATTATTCCTATAAAAAACCCAATAATCGTTGCACCTACTATTCTTGCGAAAACTTCAGGAAATAACAAATTAAAAAAGCTAAATGTAAGCCCTCCTATTAGTCCTCCTATAAGTCCGCCTAATGCAGCCCTAAGACTTGGGTAATTAGGTACAGTTTTTGAAACAGACCATCCCATTGCAGAACCTAATAAGCCCCAACAGAAAATTCTGCTCAAAAAAGCAATATTTTCTGGCAAATTTACAAATAGCAACTGCGCAAATAGCCCTGCTAATAATCCAATAATCAAGCCCATAGCACTTCCTTTTATCAACTGCCCAACGGGGTAACTTTTCTTTAAATACCGATTTTGAGCATAAATTAAAAATAATGCGATACCCAAACTTACTAATCCTGTCCATAAAGTAAAAATAGAGAATACTGCGACTGATGCCTTTTCCGAATAACCCTTTCCTATTACTGTATCAATTGACTTGGCTATGGTTTCCCCTATTACTGGCATTGCCTCTTCAAAACCTTTACCCTCTTTAATGTCTTTTAGGCTAAATACATTCCCTTTTAATGTTGCCATATCTTGAATGGATTTGTACTCGTCTTTTCCTCCATCATTAATTGCTAAATGTAGTTGTAAAATTCCTTTATTAGCATAAAGCATTTTTAATTTATCTATGGTGTTTCCAGAATAATCGGGTAATTTAGGGCTGGCATCTGTAATTAATATGATGATTTTTTTTGTCTTTTCTCTGAATGGCATACTCGCTGCCATTTCAAGCGCATCTAAACTGCTTTCTGGACCATCTCCTCCTTTATCCGCTTTAACCTTATCCACTGCGACTGAAAAATCACTATAATCGTCTGTTAAAACACCTTGGGAAAAATCAAGTTTATATACAGAACTTGGGTCTTCAAATCTATCTCTAAACACAACTAAACCAACTTTAAGAGATATATTTTTATCCACAAATTTAGTGGCAAAATCTTTTATCCCATTCTTGACCCCATTTATCTCCTCAGACATGCTACCCGTAGCATCTAAAGCGAAAATTACATCAACCTTTTCAGGTTCGCTCTTTGCTTTTGGCAATAAGCTGATAAAAGGCTCTCCCAAAAGCGCAAAAATAAATGCGCCTATAGCACCTGCGATGCCAAAAGTTTGTGTTTTCTTAGTTAAGTGTTGAAAAATGTTTGCCATAATATAATTGAATGAAAAATAAGAATTGTAGTATGTTTTATTTACAGTTTTCGTAAATTCTTTGAAGTGTTGATAGTTTCTTTACCTTTAAATCTTCTGTAAAATATATTTGCTTTCTAAACCTAAATTCACAATTTTTTCGTGTTTCTTTTGTATATGTTTTATGATATACCGTAAACTCCACTTTATAATAATTAGGGATTTTTGTAATATTAACACTTTCAGGTAGAATTTGATTGGAATTATCAACTCTGTTATTGTAACTCTCTATCAATTTTATATTATCTTCTTTTGCTATATTATATTGGTCATCATACTGTTCTATATAGTCTGTTAAGTAATTTCGTAATATAGCTTGATTATTATAGCGAGTTATTTGATAAAAAAAATCATTTAACCTTTGCTTTATTTGCTCCTTCTTATAGTCGGGAATTATGCTAGTGGAAACTCCCGATTTAACGCTTGAGCTATCGCGTTTTTTCGGTTCGACTTTTACAGGTGCAGGAACGGATACCGTTTTTGTGTCAGTAGGAACATCAATTTTTTTCGGTTCAACTTTAACTGGCGCAGAAGGGGGCGTTGATACTGTTTTTGTATCAGTTTCTACGCTATGAGTTTGAATATCTTTGCTTGCAAAAAAATTGATACTTGACAAAATCCAATACAAAATAGCCATTAACGAGCCTATTCCTACTATAATTGCAATTATAGAGCCACCGCCACCGCCTTGTTTGGCAGGTAGTGGTGGTCTGTGTATTATAGGCAAATTAGGCTTAGAAACTGGGGGGAGTGGGCTTACTACGGGTAGCGGGGCGGACTTTTTTTTTGGAGGAATAGGAGGAAGTGGCGCATTTTTTATCTCAGAAATTATCGTTTTCCCCCATATTTCGGCTGTAGGGCGATTATTAGGATTCTGTGTGCCTGCATCAAATGCAGCTACAAATAAATTTTGAATACTGGTTGGTAGCTTTTGATAACTTAAATGCGGATTGGGAGTAACAGCCATAAGTAATTTATTTTTACCATTTACAAACAAACCTAATTTTATTTTTTCGTGATATGTACTTTTTTCAGCATGTGGCGGCTTTGCTGTACCTGCATATGGGTGTATTCCCATCATTATCTCGTAAAAAAGTACGGATAACTGAAATGAATCCCATGTTTGAGAAATGATATTTTTTTTGGTATCCACATTTTCAGGTGGTGTATAATCTGGTGTAGATACGGGTCCATGAAAAATATTTTGACCATCTTGGACTTGCATAGAATCTGTATCAATGATAGATATTTTTCCATCAGATGTAACTAATATATTTCTAGGATTTAAATCCACAAATACATATTTCTTTGTGTTATGAATACTATGAACCGTAACAGCCACATTAGCGCATAGCTTTAACCTTGGCACTATATTATAAGGCTCTGAACGATTAAATTTGTCCCAATCCGAAGAAAGCGAATGTTTTGGCATGGTAAGATGATATAACTGCTTACTATCAGAAAAAGCAAGGTTCATTATAAATCCCAAAAATTTAGTTCCATTTTTGTTCTCATATAGTAATTCAAGTGGCCAGCAAATTTGAATATTAGCGTTGGGCAAGCTAGGTTTTATGCCCGTTGCCATGTATCTAATTTTTGTTTCTTTGTTTTTTATATCCTCTGGCTTACTTTTAGTAAAATCATATATTTTAGCGCAATGGTTAGAAAAACCTTGTCCTTTCATATGATATACAGTACCTTCGCCCCCTGCTGCTATTTTTTTTTCTAAAACAACTGGACTACCTGTTGCTGTGTAATATGTAGGCATATGTTAATGTGATGGAATAATGTTTAAAACTGTTTTTATTTATCTACTGCTATGGCAAAAATCATGGTTTTATCATCTTGTTCATCTCTAAAACCTTGCAAACCTTTTTCTAAAAACAAAGTCCAATCTTTGTTAATTTCTTCTACCTTTTTGCCTTGTTTCAAATCTTCTGCTATTTGTTTACTTACATTATTGTAGAAACTAACAGAAGGTTCATTGGGGTCTGACCACATCTTAGTTTTCGGGTCAATGTAACTACAATGAAAAGCGGTAGCCTCGCAACCATCAGACATAAGCGTATAGGCTAATATATTATCTTCTATTACATGGCTCTCAAAATAAGTGATAGGGTCTTTTTCCCAACCAGAAGTAACAAAAACAGTTTGATTAGCCTCCTCTCCCTTAAAGGGCTTAATTAACGCTTTCCACTCGTTTTTATCATTACAATACGCTGCGCGCCCATCTCCTATATGTGCTGCAAGAATTCCTTTAGGAGTTGAGATTACTAATATAGCTGTACAAGCCAACTCTTTTGCCACTACTTTTTGTTGAGTAGCAATCGTTAATAATGCTTCTGTAACTTTTTCAAATCCTTCTTTAGCAATTAATTTCCAGTCTGCTTCGGAGGGCAATGTATTTGCTTTTTTCCATCCTCTTTTTTCAATTATGGGCTTGAAAATATTGGGAATAGCTCTTTTGGCTACAAATTCAGAGCCTTTTTCTGAACGCTTTGCCGAACCTGCGCCATCACAAACTACTGCCATTGCCCAGCCATCCCCAAATCTTCAATGTAATGGTTATCTTGACAAGGTAAATTCATTTTAATGTGTGAATTTCCTCTTACAGAAGCCCCAAAAATTTTCCAAATAATTTGCCCTTGAGGTATAGGGATTTCAGTCCGTTTAATTAGATTTACCCCAATACTGGTTTCTACTTTTAGCGTATTCTCCTTTTTTGCAAAAGGTAAATTTCCACTTACTGGATTGAGTTCTGGGTTTAAATTATTTCCTGCATTGCTGCTCTGTTGATTAGTCATATTTTGTCCATTAAGTGTGGTTAATATTTTCTTACGATAATAATATAAAAGTCCAATGACTACTAATACTATTAATGGTAATATATAGTACCAAATTGAAACTTTTGGTTTAGGTTCTGGTCCTGGGCTATATTCTGTATCTACTGTCCCTTCTTCTTTTACTATTTTACTACCACTCAAAGCCTCATCGACTGCTTTATTTAGTTTTACAGCAGCATCTGACAAATTAGAAATTTCTCTAATTAATTTTTGATGTTCCTTATTAAAATCATTTCCTCCCGATTTTGTTGTAAGTTTAGACACCTTACCTGAAAGTGTTGAATGTGTGGCAAGTAAGCTACTCATATCTTCAGCTATCTTGTCATATTTTTTGACATCTTCTATTTTAGGCACTTTTAAATTTATATCTTTATAGATTTTATCAATAGCATCTAGCTGATTTTGAAGCGATTCTATCTTTTTATCAAGGCTTGACGTACTGGGTGCGACCGCAACCTCTCTTACTGTTATGGCAGAGGGGGCAGAATATTTAGCGATTAGCTTGTCAATATCAGTAGTTTTTATTTTTTTTACAGAATGGCTAACATACTTATTATATGTCTCTTTTAAATATTTGGCTACAGATAATTTCCCATCATCATTAGCCACCCGAAACGCTATATCTGATACAGCTGCTGTGTGAGCTGGGAATGGTTTTAAAGGGAATTTTGTTTGCAAATTTTGAGATAGCCCTGATGTAGTCTTATAAGTTTCCTTTGCGTCAATCAATAATTCAAGCCCTGTAGCTGTTTTATTATTTGCCATCCATGCATCGATGGCTAATATAGCCAATTCATAATGGGACTTTTCTACAGAATCTGCTCTACTTTGCCCCAAAACTGTAACGCAAAATAACATAGACAATATGTAAATAGATATTATTTTTTTCATTTATTGTATAGTTGATTAAACAGTAAACTCCCTTATCTCGAAATAAGATAAGGGAATAAAAAATTAGATAGTAAAGCCTTGCATCCAATCTTGAGCTGAAGGAAGATTTACTTGTTGCCCATCAGTAGAACTTGTAATAACCCCCATGCTCGCAGAAAGCCATTTGAAAAAGTCAATAAACTTCAATCCTTGAAGCTTTGCAGGCTGAAAAGAAGGGGTAGAAAGGTTTTTTAATACATTCATATCTGCGCCTTGTACTCCTAAACCAAAAAACACATATTTCTTTCCTTCTACATCTAATTTGATTTGTGCAGATAAGCCCGTTACGTCTTGGTCTCCATCGGGTGCGCCATCAGTAATCAGTACCAACCAAGGGCGGTAGTAAGGCTGCCCTGTAGTTTTATACCAATTTTTACGAGCCTCTATTTTGGCTATACCTTCTCTTACGCCATCTACCAATTTGGTAGAACCGTTAATACTAAGCGTAGGAACAGGCTGATTATGCAAAAGGGTTGGCTCTTGTACACAATCAATACGGCTACCGAAGGTAATAATACCCAACTCTAACCTGTCTAAAGTGGTCTGTTCGTTTTGAATGTCTGCATAGAAATCAGATATTCCCTTAGTAAGCTCATTGATAGGTGCACCTGACATAGAGCCTGACACATCTAAAACCAAAATACATGTACACTTTTGTGCATAGTTTTGTGGTGTTTCGTTAGAAAAATCATTAAATGCCATAAAATGAAAATTTGATTAAATATAGATAACTATTTGAATTTCAATTGTTTACTTTGGGTGGGTGGGCGGGCTTTTCTATGTCCTGCTTAACCATTCCTGCGTGCGGCTGCAAAAAAACAACGGATGCGGAGCGTTGGATTTGTGCGCTGGGCATTGGTTGTTTTTTGTGCGGCTGGGGATACGCTAAGTTTGTCAAGTTTAGCTTTTCCCTTCCTGCCACTGGTGCATAACGCCAAGTGCTAATGAAGGTGGGCGGCGCGTTGGCTTTGAGCTTCGATTCGCCCACTTGTCATTAGCACCTTTGTTCCCTGCCTTTATTTTTTTCATCTTTTTAATCAAAAAATCTTTCTCTTTTCCGCTTGAGTTCCGTTTTATCCGCTAACCAGCCCTACTTTTTCCGTATTTCCCCCCGATTCAGCCTATTTTCTTGTCCTTGAAAAACGATTCTGTCCGCTTGAGTTCCGTTTTATCCGCTAACCTGCCTTACTTTTTCCGTATTTTCCTCCGATTCTGCGTATTTCTGCACTTCTGCGTATTTCTGCACTTCTGCGTATTTCTGCAACTTCTGCGTATTTTCTGCAACTTCTGCGCATTTTCTGCAACTTCTGCGTATTTTTCAACACTCGTCAATCAATTTTTACCCTAAAAATCTGTCGTTTCCTCCATTCTTTAAAACCCAGTTGGCA
>JAYUZN010000913.1:0-3001 GCA_043751755.1 Bacteroidota bacterium
GTCATTTCAAAGGAAACAATGCCGCTTCCTATAGCAGAAAAAAAGTCATTGTAGCCGTCATTATTGGGCGTAAATGCGCTTGCAAGCCGAATAGCCCCATTGGGAATTATCCAAAATGTCATCGTATCTGTGGAAGGACAGGTATTATAGCCATTATCTGCCACAAGGCTTACCAAAAACACGCTATCCATTTGGTAAGTGTGCTGCGGATTGAAGGAGGTGCTTGTATTTCCGTCTCCAAAATCCCATACAAAAGTGCTTGCACCTGTAGAAAGATTGTCGAATTGAATCGTGGCATTTGACAATAAAATGGAACTGCTGTTATTGGGCGTAGAAGTAAAGTCGGCTACTGCGGGTGGAATGTTGATAATGGCTGATATGAGGCTATCCTTACAGCCATTTGCATCTGCGACTGTGAGGGTGTAAGTCCCTGAATATAAATTAGTTGCATCAACATTATTTTGAATGGGAACCGTATTCCATGTATAACTATAAGAGCTTGTTCCGCCATTTGCCAGCATTTCTATGTATCCATTTGCGAGGTTACAATAGGCATTTTCGGCTTGAATAAGGCTCAAGACCAAAGGCAAGGGTTCAGAAATCGTAACTGTATCTAACAAAACACAAGCATTTGCATCTGTAATGCTTACGAAATAATTGCCTGCCAAAACTTGAGAGAAATTGAGGATATTCGGAGTCCAAAGGCTTGTATAAGGGCTTGTTCCCCCTAAAATATTCAGGTTTATGCTTCCATCTTGCGCATTGTTACAACTTGTATTTGTACTACTCATTTGTGAAACAAGGGGGCTATTGGGCTGCGAAACCACAATTCCCATTTGAGAAACCGCACAATTACTGCTATCTGTAACCCATAAATCATACATTCCTGCCAAAAGCCCTGCTACATTTGCTGTAGTTTGATTTGTACCTACCCACGAATAACTGTAAGGGTTGTTTCCACCCGAAATTTGAGCATTTATAAACGCATCATTTCCGCCAAAACAGCTTACATTTCCTATATTTGTAGTCAATAACAATAAATTTCCATCTGTTACATTGACAGTTGCAGTAGCTGTACAACCTTGCGAGTCTGTAACTTCACAACTGTAATTGCCTGAAATCAAGTTATTTAACGTATTTCCATTTGTTCCAAAACCTGCCCAAACATAGCTATAAGGGCTTGTACCTCCTGTTGTATATGCTGTTAAACTGCCATTATTTCCCCCGAAACAGCTGACAACTTGAGCCTGCAAATTCAAAGAAAGTACGCTGGGCTGCGAAAGACTAATGCTGTCTACAAAAACACAATTATTGGAATCTGTAACCATTATACTATACATTCCTGCCGCCAAATTGCCGATTTGAGGCGTAAATTGAGGCGGGTTTGTATTCCAACTATAAAGATAAGGAGGAGTTCCACCCAGCATATTTGCCATTTCTATCTGCCCTATAGCAGCAGCATTACACGTAATTGCTTGCAAAATATTGATATTTCCCGTCATCATGGCAGGTTCATTTAGGACAAAAAGCACCGTATCTGTACATACATCATAGATGCCACCTACCACAATAACTTGATACTGCCCTGCACTTAGATTGCTACAAAGCGGCACATTTCCGCAAGCTGTAGCCCAACTATAGGTATAATTTCCGGTTCCGCCCGTAGCCAAAACCATTGCTGCGCCATCAGAACCGCCAAAACAATGCGCATCTTGAGTAGTAATTTGCGCTGTTAAAGGCAGAAAATTTGGGTAAACAATCATAGAACCCCATCTTTGGCAGCCTGTAGCATCTGTAATATGCACAAAATATTGATGCAAACTATTCAGATTGGGCAAAGTATTGGCATTTGCGCTTGTTGTAGTCGCCAAGATATTGAGGGCTTCGTCATACCAAACATATTGATAGGGCGCAGTTCCACCAAGCATAACAGCAGTTGCCGTTCCGTCATAGCCTGCACAAGTTTCTTTTGTCCCTGTCATAGAAGGAAGGGGCATACAGTCGTTTCCGCAGCCAAAACACAGCGAAGGCTTGCGGTCATTCACGCAGCCGTAGCCTGTCCACGACCCCGATTCTGAATCGCTTAAGGTATTTACGCGCACTTTTAGGTTGCCACACCCTTGTAGCGCAACCATTTTCCACTTATAAGTGAGGGAACAAGGGGGCGCACCTTGACCTGCTTCAAAGTCGCCAAAATTATTTCCAGGGTTTCCGTCTAAAGGTCCACCCGCATTACTGTCGTAATAAAACCCTCTTTTGTAAGTTTGATTGAAAATTCCGCCTGTTACTGTGGGATAAAAATCCCAATTCACGCCATTCCCTACAATACATGACGAGGGAATTTGAGTAGGCGTAACAGATAAACTATCCCAACCTGCCCCTACCAACAGTTCTACTCCATGTAGCCAATTGTTGTTAATCGCATGAGAATAGCTCAATACCGTAAAAGAAAATTCGACTGTATCGCCCGCAGTTACGGCTGTATTTGGTGGAATTGTCTCAAAAATAGCCTCTTGCAAGCATTCATCACATTTGTTATTGTTTTGCAAAGTGAGGCTAAAAGCTCCTTTTTCCAAAGGCGTATTTCCGCTTATTTGAATATAATAGGTTTGATTGGCACTCAAATAGTTTACGGTATCTGCGAGCAAACCATTTGCACCTTTGCCAAAATAAACAGCTTGAAAATTGTAGCAAGCATTTCCTTTGTAAATCGCAATATTCGGGTTAAGAATTTGGGTAGAAGAAAAGGTGAAAAATAGTTGATTACCCGTAACGGTCATTTTATACCAAACATCAGAAGCAGGATAATCTTGAGTGGGGCTTGCGAAAATATAGGGGAAATCTGCAAATGCCCCTGCGCTTGTGAGCGAAAAAGAAACGGACGCGCCCAAGTAATTGATAGCGACATTCTGCTGACAAGTGCCATTCGGGGCAGGTAGTATGCCTAAATAACAAGCATTTACGCAGCTATCCGAGAGGTTAGTGCAAATTTGGGCTTGCG
>JAYUZN010000914.1:0-11304 GCA_043751755.1 Bacteroidota bacterium
AAATAAAAAAATGGCGAAAGCAATATATGATTTACAATTCGTTTCTTTCGGATTTCATATTAATAACTCCTCGTAAATTTCTGTTGCAAGATTAGCTTCAGGGGGGCGGGGGGGCAAATGCCTTTTACAAAAATTACGATAAAATTGGGAACTTATTTATTATTCTTTCCTAAGGGGAAATGTGATTGCTTTTTGCGGTGTTTTTTCAAGACTACACAATGTTATTTGTAATATTTCTGCAATTTCGTAGTCTATGCCACTGCTCACGCCTGTTACAAGGGCGTATGATTTTTGCATGTTTTTGTTATATTTTAATCGCCACGAATGGCACGCATTTTCACGAATTAACAGCCCAAATCTGTGAAAATTCGTGGCTATAAAAACAATTTTTTCCGAAGTTCTGGAGGCTTGAAAAACCGCGCAACTTGTGTACCTTTGCCCCACAATTCCTTCACAAATATGCTTGTCATGAAATTAGGCGGGGCTTCCGTCAAAGATGCCGATTCTGTCCGAAATGTAGTAGAAATCTTGCTGCATCATAGCAACACGCCCAATATTGTCATTATTTCGGCAATGCACAAGACCACAAACGAACTCGAAAAGCTTGCGCAACTTGCCGAAGAAGGCGATGAAGCAGCAGCGATTTCGCAGTTTGAACAGATAAAGCAATTTCATGTCGAAATCGTGAATGACCTTTTTGGACAAGAAAATAAAAAAGTTTTGGCTTTGTTAGAAACCTATTTTCTTCAAATTCAGCGCGTTGTAGAAGGAATTTTGCGCTTAGGCGAATTTCCTGCGCTGATGTATGATAGAATTGTGGCTTTTGGAGAATTGCTTTCTACTCGAATTGTGGCAGAATATGTGGCTTGGATTACGCAAAAATGTGTGTGGCTTGATGCGCGGGAGTTGGTCAAAACGGATATGCAATACGGGCAGGCAAAGGTTATCTGGACGGTTACGGCTGAAAATATCGTGCGGGAAGTGAAACCTATATTGGCAGCGAATAAAATTGTGATAACACAAGGCTTTATTGCAGCTACTTTGCAGGGAAAAACCACGACTTTGGGACGAGAAGGTTCGGATTTTTCGGCAGCTATTTTTGCTTATTGCCTTGATGCAGAAAAAATGATAGTTTGGAAAGATGTGCCGGGCGTGATGAATGCGGACCCAAAATTGCGCAAAGATGCCCTAAAAATGGAGAAACTTTCCTACGAGCAAGCCGTAGAAATGACTTTTTATGGCGCAACGGTCATTCACCCCAAAACCATACAGCCCCTTTATACCAAAAAAATCCCTTTATATGTCAAGTCTTTCAAAGATATGAAGGCAGAAGGGACTTGCATTTCGGCAGAAGCGGACGACCAAAAAACGCCCATTTATATCTCAAAACCGAATCAAATCGTGCTAAAAATAACGCCGAAAGATTTTTCTTTCATGGACGAGGAGCAAGTGCAGTACGTTTATAATAAGATAATTTTTTGCGGACTCAAAGCAAATATAAGCCAAATCTCCGCTATCTCCCTTTATGTGTGTTTTGACAATAAAACATCCTTGCTCAAAGACATGGAAGCGGAATTGTTAGACCGTTTCAAAATCGAAAGTCAGAGCGGTTTTACGCTTTCTACGGTCATTAATTTTACAGATGCGGACAAGGCTTTGGCAGATTTCGCACCTATGGTGCAGTTTGTGGGGAATAAAATGTGTGTGGTAAAGTAGCTGCCATTTTCTAAATGGCAGCTATAAATTACCTATTTTTCATCATTTTGAAAGAAAACCAGCCCAAAACCCCGATAATTGCGCCCATAATTGCCCAGAGCCAGACTTTATTTTGGAACAAAGGTTCTACTTTTTTTGCAGAAATTTTGGCTATTTTTTCCACTTTCCCCAAGCTAATTTCTGTTAAAGTTGCAGGAATTTTATCTTGAAAAATGCCAATATCATAGTTTGCTTCCACCGCATTTGTATTTCCATACACCAAAAAATAGGTAGCTTTTTGCGTAAAACGTGCTACTAATTTGTCAGGTGTGCCTTTTACTTCTACAGATTCTATTGTTAAAGGCTCATTATCAGCGTTTTCTATCGTAATTTTGAGTTTTTGACAAACCACATTTCCAAATTTCAGTTCATTTTTTTCCAAAGAAGTTAAAGTCCCCGAAGCAATGTTATTGTATTGATAAACATAGCCTTTTTCTGTTTTGCTACTATCCACCAAATATTCAATGTGAATAGGGCGATAGTAGTCAAAGGTATTTTTTACCGCAAATTTGAGGTAAGAAACAGGTACAGATGTGGGCAATGTGAGTTCAATTATCGTCTGTTTTGCCTGTTTATTTTGCGTATTTTTAAGGTTTTTGACCGCATAATTTTGGTACAAGCCCGCTTGAAAGGTTTGTTTATGGATTTTTGCAGCCAAAATGACAGGCTTTATTTTGCTATCTATACAAATCCGAACAAAGCGATATTTCGCATCAGGAAATACAATATTCGTAAATTTGTACGAAGTTTGTGCATTTTGAATCCCCAAAATACGATAATTTTCGGACAAAGTAAACCATTCATGTTGGTTTTGACTGCCTTCTACCTTCACTTTCCAATCAAAATTGCTTTGCTCTATGGCTAAAAATAGGTTATTTACAGCCATTTCCGCAGGCATTTCAAAGGTAAAATAATAGCCTTTTTCATTGTTAGTGCTGTTTATTTGTCGAAAAGGAATCTCTTTTTCTAACTTCATTTCCCTTGTACTTTGGCGCAAATACGGGGCTTCTACAGTGTCATTTTCCGCCGTAATGCCCATAATTCGCAGGTCTGCAAGGTCTGGACGAAGGCTTGCATAGAGTTCGTTTGGCAAAGTAAGGCTATGCCAAGTGTCGGTAATGCCCGATATTTCGCATTTGTAGGTGTAGTTTTGCATCTGCGCAAAACTGCTTGTAATCGCCCAAAAGGACAAAAACAGCCCGAAAAGTAGCTTATTTATGTTAGTATTTTCCATGTTAAATGGGTGTTTTGCCATATTTGTAAGGTTAAATAGAGATTAGTTTGTTCAAAATCGCTGATTCTGTATGCTGCCGAAAATATTTTTTCCAATTCTTCGCCAGCTATAATATGGCTACTTGCTTTGTTTCCAATTGCTTTTTCTAATGCCAAAGAAACCACATTCATCAAGTCGTGTCCATTGCTCCATTCTCTCAAATCTATGTCGTTCTGCGCTAACTCTGCCAATTCTTTTACATAGATGGGATTATTTTTGAAAAAAAGAGGCAAATTTGATTTATTTTCTAAGGCTGATAATAACTTTTCCTGATTTAAAACTAATGTATCAGCCTCAATAAAATCTTTATATTTTATATATTCGTATTTTTCCGCTTTTTGTGTGCGAAATACCCATGTTAAATTATGTTTTTCTTTCAAAAATCTCAAAATAGAAAGAGGTTTTATAAGTTCGAGTAAAAAAGGTAGCAGCTTTTTCTTTTTTTGTTGCTCAAAATGGGCTAACTTTTTTGTATCATAAAATTGATTTAAGACATTATTCCATGCTTCTGAATGTACTAACATGATTTCTTTATCATGAAAATCCGTTAAAAAAAGGTTTTCTGGCAAAGAATTTTCCGAAATTCTTTTAAAATCTGCATCTATTATGCCTATAACCGTTTCTATTTTATGTTTTTGAGCTTCAAGAAGTAATGAAACTACTTTTGCCCAGCCTTGTGCCGCAAAAAATAAGCAATTATGATTCAACAGTTTGCGAAACAAAATCTCATCAGCTTTTGCTTCTACAATTACGCCAACTTCCTGCTTCGTTTTGCGGGCTTCATACCACATTTTTACCTCCCCAAAAAGATAGTTTTCGTCTATTGAATCACGCAGGTTGTTTTTGTTCTTCATGGTTTCTGCCCGTTAAGGATACCGTTAAATCCCAATTTCCATTGATAATACTTGGGGAATGTGTTGCTAATAATACATCAAAATTACGCAATTTGATAATGTCATTCATGTCATCAATAAACTCTTTTTGCCAAGTTATATGCAAAGAAATTTCTGGTTCATCTAATAAAATCAGCGCATTGGAAGGTATTTTGAATAATAACTGATATAATAACACAAGTTCATGCTGTTCGCCTGAAGACAAATCGTTCGGCTTTAAAGGAATGTTATTATCATTTGTAAATGAAAAACCTTCTATTTCTGATAGGGTTATTTTTTTATAAGAAAGTCGCCTTTCGTTCAATATTTCGATAAAAAGTTTTAAACGTTGATAAAAATTATCTTCCTCATAAATTTTCAACTGTGTTTGCATATCTTGAATATTGACTGCCAAAATTGCTTTACCAAGCTCGTCTATATCATTAGGAATATGGAAATTTTCTGCTATTTTCTCCATTAAGCCTACTGCTTGCAATTGTTTTCGTTTTGTATCAACTTCTTGCGCCAAAGCCTGTAATTCTGTAATGTCATAATCTATTTTTACATTTTTGGATAAAATACGTTGACTAAGAGAGTTTTTTAAATCATCAGATAGTTTTCTATATTGATATGTTTTTTCTTTAATATTTTTAGACAGTTCTTTTGCATATTGAGTAGCTGTATCTTCAAAAAAGGAATGCCCTTCAAAGTCTCCAGTAACATATAAAAGGCGTTGGGTTTGAATAAAATACAGATTACTATTTTTTATAACAGTAGAAATTCCATGAAATATTGGGATAATGTTTCCGTTACTTGACATGGCATAAATAGAAATTTCCCGTTCTTTGCCTTCTTCGTTTACATAAATTATCTTAATTTTTCCTGCAATGTTGATAATTTTGAGAATACTATTTGTTTCAAAAAAAATACTTAATTCCGTAAAAGATGATTTTTGAATATTAGTAAGATTCGCAAGAGAAATATTAAACAGCCAATCTAACAGCTTGAAAATCATGGTTTTCCCTATCCCATTTTCCCCATATATAATGGTCAAATGGGAATTTAGGTTGAGAGGAATCTTATGATAGAACATACCAAATAAGCCTTTTATTTCAATTTCTCTGATACGCATAATAGTTATTGTTAAATAATTTATTGGACAAATGTACAGATTTTTAGCTTATTCCCTCCGATTTTTATTTATTTGGGCGCGAAATTACAACAACAATCGTGTCTCCAAAATATCTCTAAATTTGCGCAAAATAGCAATAATTTTCAACAAATCCCCCCTTTCTGTACAATCAAAAGACCTTGATACACAGTAAGTTTTGTGTTCCATGATGACAAATTTCCAGCTTCCACCAATCACTTCGCAGCCATAAAGTGGTTTTTGTGCTGCATTTTTCGCTTGCCCGATTAAAAAAGCCTCCAATAATTGTCCCATAGGTTCCCCGCCCCCCTTATCCCCCCATTTGGGGGGATAAGGGGGGCGGAGTTGTGGTTTATATTCTTGAAAATGAAAATAACAATCCTTCACAATGTTTTTGAAGCCTTTTGCTACGACAAAATCTGCCCGTACCGCCAATTTTGTATCGTTGATAGTAGCACTTAATCGTTTTTCAAAAACTCCTACATAACCCTTATTTTCTAAATTCATCAAGCCGCCCAAACTTAATATATGGGTAATAAAATACATTTTTAGGTCTTCTTCACTCCAAAAAGCCACATTTTCAAGCCCGTTTTGATAGTTATTTTCAAAAACTTGCGCCTCAAAAGGCGTAAAAATGAGTTCAGATGTGTCTAACCACTCCTCCATAAGAGGCGTTTGTGTCCCAGCTATTTTCGTCAATTGAAAATGAAGCATGAGTTCCGCTTCTTTCCAGTCTTTAACTGCCATAATTATACATATAAGGTTTGAAGTACAAATAGTTGTGCGGTTTTTTAAACCGAAATAAATCAATCCTCCTCGTCCGAAATAAGGTGCTTATATTTTGTATAAAGAAACGAAATAATGAGCAACAAACCGCCAAGAGAAATGCAAATAACCGTATTAACAATCGTATTTTGCCAATCGAGGTCATAAAAAATGAATTTTACGAGTGTTATACCAAACAAAATCATTGCGCCTATTCGGAGATGTTTTTTCTTTTGTGCAATCCCCAAAACAATCAATAACAAAGCATACACGCCCCAAAAGATGCTCAAACCTAATTTGAAAGAATCGCCAGAACCTGACATTTCCACCCATGTTATCAATTCTGTACTACAAATCCATAAGATAGTTCCATACAAAAAAACATCATAAATGACAGGCGTTCTTGCCTCCAAAGGCTGTAAGAAATCGGCTTTTAGATATCTGTAAATCGCTATAAGTGCCAGAGCAACAAAGAGATAGCACACGTATCTGATACCAATATTCCAACTCCCATGCAGAAACGGATTCCCAACTTCGGGCTGAAGATAGCTATCTCTCAATGCAGTAAGCAAGAACAAACCTTGCGAAAGAAAAATGAAAATACCAAGTCCTGCAAAAACAATATTTACCCAACCCAATGTACGGTTTTTGAGAAAATAAATATTCGCAAATCCTAACAAAGCTGCGAATAACATGGCATAATTCATGAGCCAAAGGTTGCCCATTTTGCTTATATCTTCATTCCAAAAAGACAATTTCCCGTCTTGTGAAGGAATTTCTGTAAAAGAAGCCTGATATTTTTGCGTAAAATAATTGGCTATTTCGAAATGAAAAGCAAAATAAATGGCTAATAATAAGGCTGCAGGAATACAGAATTTGCTAAAAAAAGCATCTATTTTTTGCGAGGAAACAGCATCTTCTTTGTTTTGATTCAGGTAATTGATAAGGCTTAAAGCTGCTATAAACACCGCAGAACCCAAAAATTGAGGATTTAAAATAGGGCTTATTTCATGCTCAATCGTCATATAACTCTCTAAATGATAGTGGTTTAACCAATCATAGCCCAGACAATAGCCTGCAAGAGCTATCATGGCGTAGGAGAGTTTTTCGTAAAAAGGAACGGCTTTTGTCCTGCCAATCCAAAATAATAAAGCAGATTCTACCGACCACAGCAAAACTACCCAATGTCCTTCTAACTGCACAGGAATTGCTATTGTTATAAAGGCTATAACCAATGCCATTATGAGGTAAAAAAGATTTCTGTCACCCAATTTTTGCTGGTAAATAAAGGCACTTACCCCAAAATGTATGATAGCATTTCCCAAGGTAAACAAGCCTAATAACTGCGAACCTTTCACATGTTGGTCTAATATAACATAGCCAATTCCATAAAAAAGGGAGGAATTGAGCAACAACATGATGACATCATTTGCTACAAAAGCTTCTTTTTGAATGAGTTTGTAGCCGAGAAAAATGGCATAAAAAATAGCAAAGAAAATGGATAAAAAGCTGATAGCCAAGCTAAAATGCGTCTCCATTTTATAATTAAAAGCAAACCAAGACGCAAAGATGAGCCAAGTGAGGGCAAAGGAAACATAATACAAGGGTTTCCAGTATTTTTTGAGGGCAATTACCAAAATTCCAGCATTGATTATTGCCATATAACTAAACAAAATCAGCACTTTGCCAGAACCATCACTGAGCAAAAAGGGAACTCCGTAAGCCCCAACTAAGCCTATATGCGCAATTACCTGTTTTTCGTAGGTTAAGGCAGCAATGACGGTAAAAATAGTAAATAACACCATCAGCCCAAAGGTCAAACTTTGCGGCAGCAAGCCATAAAAACTGTAGGCAGCAAAGGTGATAAAATACATAATTGCCATAGCCCCACTCAACAAAACGGCACTAAAATTGAGGTAATTTTTCTTCAATTGTATGGCAAAACCCATCAACCCTAAGCCTACGACATAGCCCAAAATGATGCGCGTCAAAGGGCTAATCAATTCATTGTCAATGGCATATTTTGCCCCAATTCCTACCCCAATTACCAAAATCAACATCCCTATTTTGTTGATAAGGTTTTCGCCAATAAATTTTTCTATATCGGATTTTCGCTTAGGAGCTTGAGGTTTCGGGGGAGAAATAGGTCTTTGTGGAAGGGGCTTGCGCACCAAAGGCTCCTCAAAAAGCGGCGGCTGCACTTCTATCGGCTTTTCGGTTTTTTCGACTAACACAGGCTTTTCTCCTTCTTCTGGCGCGTCTGTTTTGCGTGCGTATTTCAAGGCATATAATTCTGCCTGCAACTCATTTATTTCCTTCTGAAACAGAGCCTGTTTTTTGGAAAGAAGTTCGAGTTGGTCGAGCAACTCATTGATTTTGTCTGGGTTATGAGGCATAATGTACTATATTGAAATCTATGCTTATAATTGAAAGATAAGTTTGAATTTGAGGAGAGAACTGCGCTGCTTGGCGAATCATTTCGCGCAATATCGTAGGATGTTCCCATTTTAAGATAGTATTTTTTAGGCGAGTTAGGATGTTATTTTTATCATTTACATTTATGTCCTGTTTTATAACCCTTGATAAATCCTCGTCTGTATTTGCCTCTTTTACGATACAATATTTTGCGATAAGGCTTTTGTAAAAATAGAACGCCTCTTTTCTGCGTTCAATTAAAAAATCTCGATTTAGCTTTAATAAATGTAGTGTTTTTTCTGTTTTAATATATTCTCGTGTATTGGGAATATGAGGAGGACGTGCATAAAATTGAAAATCATCAAAATTTAGCTCCATAAAATCCATCGGATTTTCTCTACGAGAATGAACAAACGCAATGTCTTCATTATGGGTAATTTGGCTTCTACGACTCAGCAAGCGTGTAGTTAAACCTCCTTCATGTGTAAAAACCTGCATCTTATCTGATTTATATCTATTACAATTTGTACAAGCTAAGAGATAATTTTCCCATGTAAATGTATATTGGGGATAAACAGATTTGGGTAGAATATGCTCTATATCTCCCCCTTCATTGTGTTCACAATAATTGCATCTGCCTCCTATAGACATTTCTGTTAAGTTTTTTTTAATTTCTGTAAAAGGGGTTATACCTACGCCAGTAGATTTGTTACGCCATAAGCTATTTGCACGCTTGCGCTTATTATTATCCGCAAGCCCGTTTATATCAGCCTGCTTTTTTGCAAGATGGTTTATTGTATCATCAAATAATGGTTTATTCTCAATCTTTAACATTGCTATGAAAAATGGATTTAAGTTGATGGAATGTTGTTATTTCTTCTTCGGTCATTTTTAGACCATATATAGATTTATACATCAAATCTCTATACTCTTGCTGCTTGAATTTACCTGCTTGCCCTCTTGTAACCTCTTCCCCAAAAGCGTCTGTATCATACGCATCTAATATATCTCCGAAAATCAAAGAATTGCTTTCATTTTCTCCCATTTCCGCTATCTCGTTGCCTTTTTTAGCTTCGATTAGCTTCCAAATCCTTCCTTGTATATCTCCCTGTTCATTTGCGCAACCTCTGCAAATCAAGGGGCTATGTGTAGTAACAATAAATTGTAACTTAGGGAAAAAATGGGTAAACCATTGTCCTATCTTGGTTTGCCAAGTAGGGTGAAGGTGTGCATCTATTTCATCTATCAGCACCACGCCAGAGCAGTTGATAACAGGGTGGTTGTCATTGAGAACAGACCAAAAAACTTCGTCTTCACCATAACAAGCGACTAATTGACGAATCAGCTCAAACATAATCCCTAATACAGATTGAAAACCATCACTCAACTCCCCCAGCCCAATGGCATTTCCTGCAAAATCCCTAAAAATCAGCCCCTCAGCTTTTACAGATTCAAAAGTAGTTTCATTTGGCAACAATTTCCCTTCATTTATCAACTTTGTTATCCCCTTTATTACTCCACTTTCTTTCCCATTATCATCTGCTCTCAATCTTTCATCTTTTAGCCACTGCGTAATTTCCGTAAAAGCCATATTCGGATTAAACAAACTTGCGTGGCGAGAACGATAAGGGTTGCTACTAAACCAATCTTCCCTTTTCTCTCCTGTAAATTTACGAATCGGCGCAAAACTCATTGAAAAAAAGCCTTTCTCCCGTTTATGATTTTCCTTATCCTGAAACTCCCAACTTTCAAAGCCATTCTTGCCCGAAATGGTAATATAAGCCTTATTTCTATGATGATGAGAAGGTTTGTGGTCGGAAGATTCATATTTATCATCATAGAATAATTCTGTTTCTATCTCAATAGCAGCACTACTATGTCCTTTACGAATCCAATCTTTGCCAAAGGGCGGCTGCTTATCATATTCTTCAATGAGGGCAGCTGCAATAGCTTTAAGAATAGTACTTTTCCCACTGCCATTGTCTCCTATAATTACACTCCAACCACCACTAATCCACTTGCCTTCTCGCGGAAGAAAATGTGGATTAAAATTGATGTGTATGTCCTCAATACAACGAATATGGCTAATATGGACGCTTTCTATATACATAATTTATACAATAAATGTAGCCTTCCTTTCCGCCTTATACAGAAAATATGGAATGCTTTTGTTTTTCCGTTCAAAGGTAAGGGATTTTGTTGGATTCTGAATGCGTAAATTATAGCAAAACGGCAAAATATTGATACAAGGCGATTAAAAAATATTTTTTTTGATAGATTTTATTCACCTTTTGCCTTCATTTATACCGCTTATTCCGTATGAAAACAAGTAAGGGGGCAAGCAAGAAAAAATATACCCACACACTATATTTTGCGTTCCCTGTAGCTTAGGCTTTAGCCTGAGCATCTCAAAATTTGCCCGTTTCTGCGTAACGCAAGCTAAAGCATGCGCTACACGTACCGCAAATTCATCTGTTTAGGTTATTTCTTGCTCGTATTTAGTTGGGTACTTTATTTTTTGAATAGCCCCTAACTTATCTTTAGGACTTGTGCAAAAGTTGCTTTTATAGCCACGAATTACCCTAATTTTCACGAATTTGGGCTGTTAATTCGGGGCTATGTCGAAGTGAGCGAAGTCGAAATACAGGACGATCAAACTAGTAAGTTATTTAATTTTCAGTCCTAAGTATTTTTTGCCTAAATTTGTCGGCTGAACAATTATCGCAATTTTCATTTCTTATGAAACATTTTTTACTATTCATTTATCTCCTTCCTTTGTGTCTTTTGGCACAAACCTTCAAGGGGGAAAGCGTTGAATATGACGCAGTTGGCAATCGCTACCTCACCTCAGATGATGGGACGAGCATAGTACAACGAGCCAGCAATGGCACGATTTCTTATTTTGGGCAGGGATTATTGGCAGGCTATGGCATGGAAATCGTGAATAACAAACTTTTTGCCCTAAGTGGAACCAAAATTTATGTCTATGACTTGGTGAGTGCTACGCAAATCACTGCGATTGATATTGCAGGAGCCTCTTTTTTGAATGGGCTTGCTTCTGATAGTACGCGGCT
>JAYUZN010000915.1:0-3180 GCA_043751755.1 Bacteroidota bacterium
GAGATAAAAGCCTTTTTCCCCAAATTTTGATTAACCAAAGTGCTTGACAACTAATGCTTTAAGTAGTGGCAGAGAACGCCAAGTGCTAATGCAGGTGGGCGGCGTGTTGGCTTTGAGCTTTGATTCGCCCACTTGTCATTAGCACCTTTGTTATGCACCTTTATTTTATTTTTAACCACACAGGAGGGTTGGCAAAAGGCGGCACACTGGCAAGAAGCGTGGACTTTGCGGGTGGGTTGCCTGTGTGCCGCCTGTGTGGAGGGCTTAAGCAGTTAGTTTGACAAGTATTCATTATTTGATTGTTATTGGTTAATCTAAGTTGAGTTTATATTCATTTTCCCCATCTATATCCATCAAGTAAATATTACATTCTCGTTTAATTGTTACAGTATCTGGCATTTGTTCCATGTCCCAACGCTGGGCAGCAATTTGTTTCCCATTGGGAGATACTGCCAAATACTCATAATGTTTGGTTGTGCAACCTTCTTTTATTTGTGTAGTTTCTTTTGTTTGAATATTGGTTTTATAAATACCATTTATACATGTCCAATATATTTCATTCAAATTTGCGATATTCCAAGCTATATGTCTCATATGTTGTTTGAAATCTGATGTTTTAAATAGTGTATCATTTTTTCTTGTATGTGTATTTAAGTACATTATTGCTTGTTTATTTTCTTGATTTACCAATTTAGAATATACTATTTCGCCATTAGTATTGCCAATAAGCCCTGTCCAATAAGGGCGAATATTTTCAAAGGTATCAACTAAAGTCCCATCTTCTTTAATTATTTTTAAGATAGATTTACCTTGTGGAACATTAGGCATTTTTTGTCTTTCTATAAAAGCAATATAATTGTCTTCCAACCAAGTAACCTGTATCCCATGAATAGAATCAAAAGAATAAATACTATAATCATTAGTATTAGCAAAAACAATATCTGTAAAATAGTTTCCCAACAATATATTATTACTATTAATATAGGCTGGTCTAATCAAAAATAAAGGCATAATACTATCATTTTGTGTCATTAGCGTATTGCAATTCCACAAATAAGCGGTTTGAAATGTTTGACTAGCTTCTTTAAAGTAATATAATTTATGTGTATCGTATAAATCAAAAACAGGGTATTTATTATAATAGATTTTATCTATATAAAAATAATCATACATCCCTTTTTTATAGAGTAAATCCTTGCATTTTTCGTTGATAATTGGTTCTATTACAGCAGGGATTTGTGTTTTACAACCACTTATTAGGAACAGTATAAAAGTAAAAAAAGTAATTACCTTTTGCATATTTATTGGCATAAAAACCTTTGTTAAAGGATAAATCCTTTAACAAAGGTAAAATGATTAGTATTTAATAAATTTGTCTGTTATGATATTTCCTCTGCTTGTCAGCACAATAGCATATATTCCGCTTGCTAAATTTTTGACATTTATTTGAACTTTACTTGCGTTTGTTGGCTCGTTAATTTGTTTTATGACTTTGCCAGTCATATCTATTATTTTAACACTTTCAATAGGCAATCCATTTTGTGTTTCAATATTAAGTACTTCATTTGTAGGGTTGGGAGATATTATAAGTTCATGATAAGGTGTATCTTCTATTCCTACTGTAGCATTCTGGACATGTACAGAAAAAGTTACTACACCTGCCCCATTTGCATAAGGCATAACAGGATAAGTATTCGTAGCAGGGTCGTAAAATTGATAGGCATAACCAGAAATAGTCCCTTTGCGTAAATCATTAATATCTGGTGTAAACGTAATATGTGGCTCAAGAAAAATAGAATTATCATAAGTTACATTCGTAAAATCGGGGTAGTAGTCTGACATGCTACTCGTACCCCAAGAATGAATAACATTCCAACCAAAAGGAATATAAGGCGTTGCATCTACAGGGATAGAAAAATAATAAACCCCTACTGGCTGCAAACCTGCTAAAATATTATATCCTGAAATGTATAAGTCATATTCTACATTAAAATTTTGAATCCCCAAATAAGTCATATTGTTCAAATCCACATTAGTAGGAATGTGTAAGACATCATAAAATGGCGATTGTATGTGTTGCAAGGTGTTACTTGCATCTGCAACGCCATAGCCTATACCAGCATTAGGAAGGGGTATGCCAGCTGTACTTTGGTCAGCATATAATTGCAATAAGTTTTCGACATCTTCAGGGGCTAAATTAGTGGTACTTGGGATAACTTGGTTAAAATAAGATAACATGAGTGCAGCAATACCCGACAGGTGTGCAGTAGCTGCAGAAGTTCCATCAAAATTTGGGTATGTATTTGCCAGTCCTGTTGTGGTTATCATAGTTGGCACAGAAGGGGCTGAAACATCAACATCTCCAGAACTCGCTATTCCATCTTTAAACCCAAATTCATCAGTCCCGCCTACACATACTACCCAGTCATCAAAAATGCTATTGAGTGAGGCAGGATAGACGGGAGCCGTAGGGTCAATTGTCCCATTATTACCTCTGGCACATAATAGGATAATTTTGTGCTTATACGCTTCTGAAATAGCTATTCGTAAATAAGAATTGTAATCTCCGCCTCCTACACTAAAATTCATAATATCTTGTCCCCATCCTATCCCAGTTGGTACAGGATTTCCATTAATGGTGCCATAATATATAGCTGCCGAAATTGCGTCTAATGAAGGAGTAACATCTCCCACTCTCATCATGTATAGTAATGCCCCATTAAATAATCCATTTCCTCCCCCTCCAGAATAATCCCCTCCTGCTATACCTGCTATGCCAACCCAATTACCTGCTGCATTTTTATTATTTCTACATGCCCCAATAATCCCTGCTACATTTGTACCATGTGGATTTACGGCATTTAGCGTAGAATTAATATAATTCATAGGCACTTGATTTTCATAATCATATCCATCAATTATTACAGAGTTAGCGAAAGTTTGGTCTCCATTTGTTGTAAAATCAGGATGTCCCCAATCAATTCCAGAATCATATATACCTACAGTTATATCACTCCTACCAGTAGTAATATCCCATGCACCTGGTATATTTATTTGAGAAGGAAAATTAAGTACCGAAGTAACAATATGTCTGCCATTTAATTTTGAGATAAAAAGGGAAAAGCATTGAAAAAAGTATTAATTTTGCGTGTCGAAAACAAAAAAAAACTCAATTCAATG
>JAYUZN010000916.1:0-3414 GCA_043751755.1 Bacteroidota bacterium
AGGTGAAGGTCCTCATAATGTCAATTGGCTATTTGGGGGGGATAAATATGTAACCCTCACTTTATACGAAAACGGCTGTCCAGGGATTCCTGATACCACGTTGGTACAAGTATATGAGCCGCCTACCGCCGAGTTTGCCTATCCCAATTTCGTCTGTATTTTAGATACCAATCAGGTTGTTTTTACAGGAAATGCCTCTGCGAATGGCATTTATAATTGGAATTTTGGAGATGCTGTGGTGGTTTCGGGAACGGGACAAGGTCCTTATGTGCTTTCTTGGACAACACCAGGGATAAAAACAATCTGCGTGAGTGTTGCGCAAGCAGCCTGCCCCGCTTCGGACATTACTTGTCATACTTTCACCGTAATAGACAAACCTATAGCAAGCATTGCGCCGCTTCCCAATGTGTGTTTCCCAGACAGCACCATATCTGCTATATATAACGGTAGCCCTAACATAGACAATTATTATTGGGGTTTTCCAGGCGGATTTCCAGCCTTTGTGTTCAATACGCCCAATCCTACAGGCATACATTACAATACAGCAGGGCATTATTATGTGTGGTGCTATGTCGTGCGAGACGGCTGCGCAAGTGATACAGTTTGGACAGAATTTGATGTTGTGCCAAAGCCCAATGCTAATTTTACCTATAGCGGCTCTTTGTGTATGGGGTCTTGTATAAACTTTGATTATACAGGGGTTGCCATTTCCAATCAGCAAGCCTATCAATGGAATTTCTCGCCTACCTCCGCGCCTGTTTATTCTACCTTAGAAAATGTAACTTGTGTGCAGTTCAATTTGCCTGTTCCCACGCCCGTTACCTTGATTGTAGATTATTTGGGCTGCAAAGACACGACAACGCAAATTATTCCCATTCACCCGCTTCCACAAGTAAATGCAGGGATAGATACTTCTTTTTGTGCAGGAACGGGTCCTATTACGCTTGATGCTACGGTGGTAGGTGGCACAACGCCCTATTATTATACTTGGACAAGCATTCCCGTAGGCATGGGAGGCATTTCTGACCCTTACGTGGAAGATGCCAGCGTAAACCCAACGGGGCCTACGCAATACATTTTTTATGTAACAGATGGAACAGGTTGCGTGAGCAATGTCGATACAGCCTTTGTGTGGGTGCGTCCTAATCCTATAGCTTACGCAGGACCCGACCAAAAAATTTGCGACTTTCCGGGAGCTTTTGGGGTGTTCTTACAAGGCGGAGTAGCCCCTACGAATCAAGCTCCGGGCGGCTACAGTTATTCTTGGTTTCCTGATTCAGGCATGATAGCAGGGCAGGACACTTTGGCACACCCTTATGTACATCCTTTTACTACAACGATTTATACGCTGATTGTTACGTCTGCTAATGGCTGTACAAGCAGTCCCTTAGATACCATGAGTACGGTAACGGTGGACGTAAGCCCTATGCCTATTGTAAATGCGGGTCCTACTTTGGAAATGTGTCAAGGCGATACGGTTCAGTTTTTGGCTTCGGCAGCAGGAGGGGGAACTTATACCTATACTTGGACTCCCAACAATGCTGGAGCAGGGGTATTTGACTATACGATTCCTACTTCTTTGGCAAATCCTGATTTTACGCATACCTATACTTTGGTGGTAAATGGAAATGGCTGTCAAGGCAGTGATACTACGACAATTGTGGTGCATACCTTGCCTACTGCGGCTATACACCCGCCTGTTGCTAACTTCTGTCAAGGAGAGGGGATTTTGCTAACAGGCTATGCAAATGGCGACCCTTTTGGCACGATATACAGTTATTCTTGGTCTCCTGTTATAGGGCTTACTACGCCTGATTCTGCGGCAACTTGGGCATCTCCGCTCACGACTACGCAATATAGCCTTTTTGTAAGCTCTACGCATTGCATAGGTTTTACAGATGAGATGACTATTTATGTAAAGTCCACGCCGATTGCGAATGTTGCCAATAATGATACAATTATATGTTCAGGTAGCTCGGTTCAGTTAAGTGGAAGTTTTAGCTTTAATCTCACGCCGTTTGCAAGCCCTATTTTATTTAATTGGCAACCTGCCAACTCTTTGAATGACAATACAATAGCCAATCCTATAGCCACGCCTACACAGACTACGGTTTATACCTTGCAAACAAGCTATGCTGGGGATTGTATTACAGAAGATGAAGTTACGATTGTGGTAAATCCTATGCCAATCGCTACTGCTACGAGTGATATGTCTGTTATTTGTGGAGGGAATAGCACTGTTTTACATGCAAATGGGGGCAGTCCTGCGGCTGCGTATTCGTGGACACCTGCCCTTTCTCTCAACAATTCCAGCCTTCAAAACCCTACAGCTACGCCTGTTAGCAGCACAGTTTACAGTGTTTGGGTAAAAGATGCGACTTGCAGCGACAGTGCCAGCGTGTATGTGCAGGTAAATCCGCAGCCTATTGCCGATTATGTAGCGACTAATATGCAAGGTTGCGCCCCGCTTACGGTAGCTTTTGGAGATGCTTCTACGAATCCTTTGCTGTATATTTGGAATTTTGGAGACGGCAGTCCTGTTGAAAATAGTCCTACTGTATTTCATACTTACACGCAAGCAGGTACTTATCCAGTCTCTTATACTATTTTTGGGCAGGGGGGCTGCGCTGATACAGACGCAAATGGCGTAGTTGTAGTATCTGATGCTACTTTTGCTAATTTCACGTCTGTACCGCCCATTGATAGCGTTATGTATCTGCCTAACAGTACCGTAACTTTCACAGATATGTCGCACAATGCTTTGTCATGGTTTTGGATATTTGGAGATGGACAGACTTCGAGTGAGGAAAATCCTGCGCATTTCTACGGAGAAAAGGGGGAATATCCTGTAACACTTATCGTTACTAATATTCATGGCTGCACCGATACTTTGACGCGCTACCCTTATATAGTGCTTGCGCCTGACCTTTTCATTCCCAATGTGTTTAGCCCAAATGGAGACGGTTTCTATGACCAATGGAATGTTTTATACAGTGGGAAAGAGGAGTTGAGCGTATCTATATTTGACCGATGGGGGGTAGAATATTTTACTACTACTTCTGCCGAAAAGTCATGGAACGGCACGACTACCAACGGCAAAGAGGCAAGTGATGGCGTATATTACTATTCCATTATGGTAGGGAAAAAGAATTATAAAGGAAATCTTACTTTGTTGAGATAGTTGTTAGATAAAGTTAGTAGGTTTTTTACTACAAATACGATACTTCGCCGTCCCTTGTGTTTTCACGAGTGGCGGTTTTTTTATGATTACAAGTTTTGATTAGCTTTTTTTATCTTACTTCAAAATGTAAAAAAGAGAGAAATATGCCCCTACAGCACGCCGTTAAGCCTTCCGAACTTATGATGCCCTTCAGACAGCTGTCTTGAGGTAGTTGCTAACTTGTGATAGGCTTT
>JAYUZN010000917.1:0-5923 GCA_043751755.1 Bacteroidota bacterium
TAACATTCACGAATCGGGTTCTACCAATCTTTGTGGAGGCATGATAGAAGGCTATGTACAGATAAAATCGGGGCAGACGGACGGCTACATTCGCCGTAACTTGCTGATTTCGGACGGATTAGCGAATGCTGGCGTAACAGACCCGCAGCAAATTCAGCGCGTTGCAGAAAAGTATTTCAAAGAAAATGGCATTGCTACTTCTACTTTTGGAATTGGCTTAGACTACAACGAAAACTTGATGACAGGCATTTCCGAATCAGGGGGTGGAAACTATTATTTCATCGATAATGCAGACAAAATTCCCAATATTTTTGCCAAAGAATTGCAGGGTTTGTTGCAAGTTGTGGCGCAAAGTGCTAAGTTAAAAGTGAAATTTCCTTCCAAAAACCTCAAAGTTGCCAAAGTATATGGCTATCCTTATACCACAAATGGAGACGAGGTAAGCATCAATTTTAGTGATGTTTTTTCGCAAGAAGAAAAGACAATTCTCATCAAATTTGAGGTTACAGAGCCGATGAAAGAAGATGTTACTTTTGAGAGTAGGGTAAGTTATATAGATGCAAGTTCGTTGGAAAATGGGGAAATTGTTTCGCCTACAAAGCTCACTTTTACGCATGACCTTAGCCTTACTACAAACGAGGAAGATGCGAAAGTGAAGGAAAATAGGGTCTTATTCGAGTCTTCTGAAATGTTAGATGAGATTATGACCGAAGTAGATAATAATAATGTAACAAAAGCTAAAACTAAAAACAAGGAATTAGAAAAATATATGCACGAAAATAAACCGGCTGCGGCTTCCCCTCGCTATCAAGCCCAAGAAAAAAATGTGAGTGAATACAAGGACAAGATAGACAAATATGAGTCTATGCCCGTAGAGGAACAAAAGTCTATGCAAAAGGCAGGGAAAAGTGCGAATTATGAGATGAAAAAACGGAAATAAAGTATTTTATAATAAACGGACTTTCCAAGTCTTAAGACTTGGAAAGTCCGTTTATCTTTTGAAACAAAACCCTGCTATTTTTCGTTTAAACTTCTATAATTTATCCAACATGAAAAGTCCCATAAACAACGAAGTTCGAGAGAATATCATCACTAATCGCAAAGCCTTTCATGATTATCATATAGAAGAGAAGTTTATTGCTGGAATTGTGCTGACAGGGACGGAAGTCAAGTCTTTGCGCGAGAAAAAAGTGAACTTTTTGGACGCATATTGCTATCTAAGTGAAGGAAATGAGGTGCTGTTGAAAAATATGCACGTCAATATCTATTCGCATGGAACCTACAATAATCACGAACCTAACAGGGTGCGTAAGTTGCTCATGCAGAAAAAAGAAATCCGTAAAATTCGCCGTCAATTGGAAGAAAAAGGCTTCACATTGATTCCTTTGCAGCTTTTTTTTAATATGAAAAACTTGGTCAAAATTACCATAGGACTTGCAAAAGGCAAAAAATTGTATGACAAACGAGAGGATTCTAAAGAAAAGGATGCCAAAAGGGAGATAGAAAGGCGGGAAAAATAAATAGTTGAAAGTTTAAAGTTGAGAGTTTAAAGTTAATATAAGCTTACCATAATCTTTTTTTTCCTTTCTCATTTTTCATTTCTCATTTTTTATGGGGTACAGCAACTATAAAAACTTGCGTCAAACGCTCAAAAAGCTACAATTAACGGAAACAGATGTCAATCTTTTTCCTACGATTAAGCCTGTACAGCCTTCGGATTGGCTCTTACAGGCTCTGTCTATGGCGCAAAGAATGCCTTTGACGAGTGAAAAAAGCAAATCTGAAAAAATTATTTCGCCTATTTTATCCGAGATTGCCTTGGAATACGAAAATCAAATTACCCTTTTTTCGGGCGAAGATTTGCCTGTAGATGCCGAAAAAGATTTGTCGGGCGAATGTGATTTTTTCTTTGCAAAACACCCCAAAAAGAATGTTATGCAAGCCCCAATTATCACCTTAGTAGAGGCAAAAAAGGAGAATTTTGAGTATGGACAAGCGCAGTGTATTGCACAAATGTATGCGGCGCATCGTTTCAATCAAGAAGAAGGGCAGAGCATTTCCTATATTTATGGCTGTGCCGTTACAGGAGATGTCTGGAAATTTTTGCGCTTAGAAGGCACGCAAATTTTTATAGATGATGCCAATTATTATTTGGGCGATTTACCTAAAATTATCGGCATTTTCCACCAAATTATTCAGTCGTATTTATAAACATTATGGCAGTTCGCCTCTTTAACGGGAAATATCTTTTCAGAATGTGTTAAAAAAGGCTCTATCGACAAATTTGGACGAGCTGTATGGCATGTTGATTTTCTTGTTAGAAGAATGTAAACGAATGTATATTTCATAATTTTGTATGTTTTTCGTGCAGATTTAACCGCAGATTCTCGCAAATTTATCTGCATCTGCGAAAATCTGCGTCCCTCATCTGCGAAAATCTGCGTGAAATAAAAACTATGGACAAAATAATTCCCGGCACCAACCTCCCACGAGTCGTCATCATAGGCGGCGGATTTGCAGGGGTGCATTTAGCCAAGTCCTTGAATAACAAGGCTTTTCAAGTCGTTTTATTAGACAAAAATAATTATCACACCTTTCAGCCTTTGCTCTATCAGGTGGCAACCGGCGGTTTAGAACCCGATTCTATCGCCTTTCCTATGCGAAAACTCTTTGATGGGCAGGAAAATATCATTTTTCGCAATACAGAAGTGCAGCATATTTATGCAGATGAGAAGTTTATCAAAACGAACTTAGGAACGATAACTTACGACTATTTGGCGATTGCAACAGGCACAAAAACCAATTTTTTTGGCTTAGATATTGAAGATAAAGCCATGAGTATGAAGACGATACCCGAAGCCCTTGACTTGCGCAGCCTCATTCTCCAAAATTTTGAACGGGCTACTTACGAACCTGACCCACATATAAAAAGTGCTTTAATGAAATTTGTGGTCGTAGGCGGAGGTGCGACAGGCGTAGAAACAGCTGGGGCTTTGGCAGAATTGAAACGCTTTGTTTTGCCCGCAGATTACCCCGAATTGGATATGCGCCAAATGGAAATTCATCTGATAGAGGCAGGTAGCCGCTTATTGGCAGGCATGAGCGAAAAATCTTCTGCGGATTCTTTGGCAGCTTTGGAGAAAATGGGCGTAAATGTGTTGCTGAATACTACGGTCAAAAACTATGACGGCTACCAAATTACGACAAATAAAAAAGACGTAACTTTTGAAGCCTATTCGGTCATTTGGGGGGCTGGAGTAGAAGGCTGTATCGTCAATGGCATTGATAATGAGAAATATACGCGAGGCAAACGCATAAAAGTTGATGCCTATAATCGGGTAGAAGGCTATGAAAATGTGTTTGCGCTGGGAGATATGGCGTTTATGACAGAGGATAAAAACTTTCCTAACGGACACCCACAAGTAGCACAGGTTGCGATGCAAATGGGGACAAATACGGGCTATAACATTTCAAATTTAGCGAAAGGTGCGCCGCTTAGGGCATTTGAATATCATGACAGGGGTTCTATGGCTACGATTGGCAGAAACAAAGCTGTTGCAGACCTGCCAAAATTGCATTTCAAAGGCTTTATTGCTTGGCTGATGTGGATGCTTATTCACTTGATTTCGCTCATTGGTTTTCGCAATCGTTTGGTGGTATTGGCAAACTGGATTTGGAGTTATATAACGTATGACAGAGGCGCAAGGGTGATTATTCGCCCGTTTAAGAAGGAGCTAAAAAGCCCTGAATTTCACGCAGATGCGCACAGATGAGACCAGATTACGCAGATAGTTCAAATTCAATTTGTGAGAAATCCGCCAATTTTGCGTACTTTTGCCAACTTTCCACTTTCCATTTATACTCATGTTTCTCAAATACATCAAACTCACCAACTTCAAAGGATTTGACGATTTTTATATGTCTTTTGAAAACGAAGACGGTTCTCCCCGTAGAATGACTATGCTCTTAGGCGAAAATGGGACAGGAAAAACCAATCTTTTGAAAGCAATTGCACTTATAACGGCAGGAAGTGATGCTGACACTTTTTTAGAATTGATAGGAAACCCTGGGGATTGGGTCAAAGAAGGCTGTGAATCTTGTACAATTGAATTTGCTTATAATACAAAGATTTTCTTTGAGATTCGCTATAATCATAAAACAAAGCCTTTTATCCCAACAGAGCCTTTGATATTAGAATTTCATAAAACAGATGGTAAATCTGATTTCTTGACTAAAAATAAATCGTATTTTTCTACTATGAATTTTTATCACTATCAAAGTGAGCAAAAATACTTTTCAGCCGCTTATGGCACTTCCCGCAAGTTCAATTTTTTCAATGAGTTGGCAAGTTTTTATGATAAAGAGGCAAATATTACCAACTTAGGAAATATTTTTAATGCTAAATATACGCTTTATCCTTTGACTTATTGGCTCATGAACTTGGATTACTCAAATGATAAGGACATTTTCCAGTTTGTAACTCAAAAAATAGATGAACTTTTACGAAATATAACATTTAAAGGCATAGATAAAGCCCAAAAACAGCTTCTATTTACTGAAAATGGCAAAACTTTACCCCTTACTGCCCTAAGTGAAGGCTATCAACACATAATGGCTTTTATGGGAGATATGCTTTATAAGTGGTTTTCAACTTATAATTATTGGAGGATAGATAAACCGAGATATGCCAAATTAAATACTGTTTGGAATGAATCTGATAACTTTGGTCTCATTCTCATAGACGAAATAGACCTTCATCTTCACCCCGAATGGCAGCGAGAATTTGTGGCTTTTTTGAGAGAGAAAATGCCGCCAAGTTTTCAAATAATTATGACTACGCATAGCCCAATTGCGGCACAGCAATCAGAAAACGGCGAGCTTTTTACCCTCAAAAAAGAAGATGGGAAAATAAATCTTTATCCATTTGCAGGAACGCCTTACAAATTGTTGGTAGATGAGTTGTTGATGTCCTCTGCCTTCGGCTTGAAAACAGATGAGTCGCTGAAAGTGGAAAAATGGAAAGATGAATATCGTATGTTAAAGGCAAATTTTCAGAGAAATGAAGCGGAAGAAAAGCGTTTTTCGGAACTAAAAATCGAACTCCAAATGCTGCCAGAACCACAAGGAAGTGCCTATTTTTCGGAGGAACATTATCTTTTATTACAAAAAATAGAAAAAGAATTAGAAAGTAAAAAACTATGATTCAACTAGTTAGAATAAGAACAGAAATGGCTATTCCTGCGGCTTTTCGCGGGATTGAAAGGGTGGCTTATAATATAGAATTGCTCAAAAAACAAAGAGAAAAAGCCTGTAACACAAAGTATAAATTTGAGTTTACGGACATTTGGGGAAAAGCAAAACCTCAATTAATGAAAGAAGCTAACTATAAATGCGCTTATTGCGAAAAGCCTATAGGTACTTCTGATAAAAAAGGCATACAAGCGACTTCTTATGCAGATGTGGAACATTACCGCCCCAAAAAAGGCGGCTATGAGTGGCTTGCATATTGTTATGACAATTATTTGTATGCTTGTGAGGTATGTAATCGTAGTTACAAAAAGAGTTTTTTCCCTATTTTGAATGAAAAATATGAAACCTTCAAGGTAAATTGTGATACAATAGATACTGATTTACAGGCTTTTGCGCCAAATTTAACGCCTGACCCGCTTACAGAAGCAGAAGGTATGGCTTGGACTGATTTTGAACAAGCACATTTGGCAGAAAGACCTTTATTGTTCAATCCTTATTATGACAATCCCGAAGATTTTTTGGGTTATGAGTACGACCTTGAATTAAACGAAGTGAGTGTTTTTGTACTTTCTACGATTGACAACCATCAACTATATCAAATAGCTTTGGAAAGCTATTATGGATTGAACCGAACAAATTTGCTAACAGATAGATATACGCATTTTAGGCTTTT
>JAYUZN010000918.1:0-9791 GCA_043751755.1 Bacteroidota bacterium
GCACCTTTTAACGGTGCGCAACCCTGCAAATGTAAATTGTTTTACCAAGTCCTAATGTTGTTCTCTGACGCTATTTTTATGCCTGTTATGTCTCTACCACAAACACAAATCGACACTTCTTTGATACAGATATTGCCTATTTTGCACAAATGGCGGAAGATTTTATTCCTGATAGCCGTTATTGCCTTGCTCGGCACAACGCTTATCAGCTTATTTCTGCCTATTTATTATGAAAGTCATACCAAATTTATTGCTAATAACACTTCATTTTCTTCTCCCGCTTCCGTATTTGGAGGAGGAGTAAATTTCCCTTACGGCTCGCAAGAAGACAATGAGCGCCTGATAACGGTGGCAGAATCGGGCGAATTGATGGATTATTTGGTGGACAGCTTGCAGTTAGCCGAACATTATGAGATAAAAGGAGCTGACAATTTGGCGCGATTCACGATTATACAGCAATTGACGGCGCAGTATAAAGTCCTTCGCAATGTGCATGGAGGCATAGAAATACGTTATGAGGACAAAAACCCTGAATTTGCTGCGAAGTTGTTGGCAAGTGCGGTTCAGCACATTATCGCCCTTGACCACGCCGCAGCAACTGCGAATTTGCAGCAAACCGCTCTCACTTTAAGCAAATCATTGGCAGAAAAAGAACGTTTGATGCAGACTTTGACGGATAGTATTAATCGTATCAATCGGCAATACAAATATGCTTCTATGGAGTTGCGGAGGCAGGCGATAGCGCAGGCATCTCCGAGTATGACAAGCGATATGCAGTGGGAAGTTATCCGCAAGGCGGCAAATATTTCTTCGGATTCTTTGGCAACCATACAAGAAGCCCTAAGCATTGCAGGCTTTTTAGATGCACAAAGGGCTGATATTCATGCACATTATATTGCGCAAAGCGAAATGTTGCGCCGTCTCAAAGCGACCATTGATGCCCAAATACAGACTTTGCAAGTGATAGAAAAAGCGGCGGTTCCGCTCAAAAAAAGTCGCCCACAACGGACTTTTTTGGTGCTGGGGGTAACGTTATGTGCGGTTTTTTTCGCAGTCTTGGGGATTTTATTATATGAAAAAAGGGCTTAGGCACGCAGATTTTCGCAGATTTGAGCAGATAACGCAGATGTATTAGGACTCTATTTTGTGTTTTATCTGCGTTATCTGCTGTCATCTGCGTTTATCTGCGCGAAATACAATTATGGCTAAAAAAATCTTATATACCTACTTCATTTTCACCTTTTTATCTCTTTGGATAGGAATTATTACCCATACCTATTCCTTATTGTTAGTTCCGTTTCTTCTTTGGCTTATTGCACAATCTATCCTCGATTTTCGTATCCCTTATTTCCTCCTAATTGCCTGTATTCCCCTCTCTATTGAGTATCATATCAGCCCAAGTCTCGGCTTAGATTTGCCGACAGAACCGATTTTGATAGGCTTGACAGGGGTGTATATATTGTTTATATTTGTAGATAAAAATGCCTTTGACAAGCAAAAAATGCTGCAAAACCCTCTTATTTATCTCTTACTATTGGGCTGGATTTGGGCAGGAATCAGCACTTTTTTTTCAACAGTAGGCATCGTTTCGGTAAAATGGCTATTGGCAAAAACATGGTACTTGCTCACTTGTATAGGCATTTCTATGCTTGTTTTTAAGGAAAAAAATGCCTTCAAAACCTTCTATTTTTGCCTTATCTCGCCCCTTTTATTCACCATTATCTGGGCATTATGGGGGCAGGCGCATGACCATTTTTCCTTTCAGTTAGTAAACAAAGCCCTCAGCCCTTTTTACCGAAATCACGTCAATTATGCGTCTTTGTTAGCCTTGTCTTTTCCTTTTGTTTGGTATGGGAAAAAACATCTTCAAAATCTGCGAATGGGAAATGTTATTTGGCTATTTTCTGCCATTTTGATGCTTCTCGGCATCTATTTTTCCTATACGCGCATTGCTTATATAGCCCTTTTGATAGCTCCTATTGCCTATTTCATCATTCGTTTCAAAGCCATGAAAATGAGTTTAATTGTGCTGAGTTTTTTGGTAGTGGGAGGAATTAGTTATTTGTTATATGATAATAATTATATGAATATTTCTCCAAAATATGAAAAAACAATCAGCCCAAAAGATTTTAATAGCCTTTGGAAAGCAACTTATGAAGGGCAAGATGTATCAAGTATGGAACGGGTAAATCGTTGGGTGGCAGGGAGGAGAATGGCGGGTGAGCATCTTTGGGCGGGTTTTGGTCCCAATAGTTTTTATCCGCAATATCAACAATATGCTTTAGCAGATTTTCGGACGTATGTGAGCTTTAACAAAGAGGCTTCTACAGTACATTGTTATTATTTTTTAATTTTATTAGAACAAGGCTTGCCCGGTTTTTTGTTATTTATGGCATTCATCTTTGTTTTTTTGCTAAAAGGAGAAAAAATATACCATCAACAACTTGACTCCGAAAGTCGAGAGATTGTAATGACCGCCCTGCTTTCGCAAATCATTATTTTGGTGATTTTGCTATTCAATGACATGATAGAGACCGATAAAGTTGGGATTTTATTTTATATAAATGTGGCGATTTTGTATAGAAAGGAACAATTCGCAAGCCTTCGCCCTTCCTAATATTATTGGCTTTTAAGTCCATTTCATGGTATCGTATCTTTTGTTTTACTAAATCACTTCCCATTAACTACCCAAGTATTCCCAAAATTGGATTAATATATGAAAATATTTTTTGCGTAAAGGCTTGATAATCAAGACTTTTTTTTTGTGGCACGTTATTCGTTATAGAATAGATGTACTCGACCAATTATTTTTAAGTACGAGTGAGAAATAATCTAATCATATCTTATTGATTATGATAAACTTATATTAACTTTCAACTCTCAACTTATAACTTTCAACTACTTAACACAATTATCTAAGCAATTTATTTCGACACATAACAGACCTAATCAACATTCAATCAAACATTTATCTTAGATAACCCTCCTTTTTTTACAATTTAACAGGAAATAATGGCAAGATAGCGGCAACCTTTCGAGGTTTGCAGCCTAACAGTCCACGCTTAACCTCAATGAATCGTTTCAAAATATGCAAACAAGAATCATTTTTTTAGTAGATAGCAATAGTTCGTCCGCAGACAGTATGGTAAGTCATATCGAACGCTATCACCCTACTTGTAAAGTCAAAAAATTTGTATCTGGAGAAGATATGATGCAATATATTTCTATAAAGCCGCATTTGGTCATCCTTGATTATCAATTAGATGCGCGCAAAAAAGGGGTTATGAATGCGGCACAAGTGATGGATAAAATCAGGGCTTTGGGCTTTGATATTCCTGTGGTTTTCGTAAGCGGAGTACAAGATATTACTTCGGCTATGGCAATGATGGAAAAAGGTGCAAAGGATTATCTGTTCAAATCGGACAATTTGCTCAAAGAAATTGATGAGGCAATATGGTAAATTTTCGGATTTACGCTTATTAGGGTGGCGCACCTTTGAAAGGTGCGCCACCCTAATAAGCTGGAAAATTATGCCTTTTTCTTACCTGTTTTCGGCTTTGCAGGTTTGCGATATTCGGGAAGTTCATCTTCATATTCCACCAAATACGTATAAATTTCGATTCCCTCGAATATTTCTATCATTTCGCCCACTGTTTCATGGTGCATTTTGCGCAAATGCTCGGCAATAAACACCAAATAAACGCCTTTTTGCAAGCCCAAATGCTGACAATAATACACCAATTGGACTTTCCCTTTTTTGTACAAAGACGCGCTTGTAAAGACCTTTGATTCTATCAATAAGTCCTCATTTCCCACAGTTATCAGCAAATCTGTTTTTCCCAGAGCTGTGTTAGCTTCTCTATAACTTTTGGCTTCTAATTCTTGCAAAACCGCTTGAATATAGGTCTCAAACGCATAAATCATGGACGCTTCGGGGATAGATTTGTAAATAGTCTGATTTTTTCCGTCCTTATTTTCCTCTTTTTCCCGAAAAACCCCAAAGCCGCGCCGCTTCACATATTCCTTGAATTTTTCTATTAAAACAGGTAATTTCAGCTTTCCATCTTTTGTAACATATTGACTATGAATCACTTCTCCGCCAATTCGTTTGCCTTCGCCATTTGTATAAGGAAAAAAAGCATCATATAGGCGTTTTCTATACAAAGGCACCCAAAAAGTTATATTTCTGTCCTCATCTTCTTTGATAACTCCATTCGTGTGTAGCACCTTTATGGCTTCTCGGTCTATTTTAAAGGGAATTTTGGCTTCTGTGAATAATAGCATTTCTACAAGTGAGCGAAAATCGCCCGCTTTGTTGATGATATTTGACACATTTTTGTCAATCGCTACATTCAAATACCAATGCTCTACCTCCAAATACTGGGCATAGTTCAGCATTTTCTCATCAGGATAGCGCGTAACAAGTTGATTGGCAAAACCATTGACAAGTCCAGGCTGCCCTGCCGTAATGTCATATATTTTATTTTTAACTTTTTCTTCAAAAAATTGCCCTGTTTCTACTTCGTGCATGTTCAATAATTCGTAGGTTTCCGCTGCTGTAAAATAAGGTAAATTCAAGTTTTCTGCAATGTTAAAAGGGCTTGCATTATCCTGAACTACGCCTACAATATTACTTACTCCTACAAGAATAACGGATTTTAGCGAATGTTCTGTGCGGGAATGATAGGCATTTCGGATAGAATGCAGAAAATCACCAAAATATAGCGCATTAATGCCTTCTACTTCGTCTATGATTAACACCATTTTGCGGTCAGATATTTTCTCAATCTCAAGGAAAACCTGTGCCATATCTTTCTCCGCCATATCCAAACCCCATGCCTGTTTTATGGCATTCAGAAACCTATCCATAAAAGATTCTAAACTGCGATTTTTATAGTTCTCAAAATTGATATGCGCTACTTCATAGCCTTCTGCAGTCAATTTGTTGGCAAGTAAACGAAAATAGGTGCTTTTACCTGTTTGACGGGGCGCCCAAATCGTGAAATAACGCTCTCCTAAGACCATTGCTGTGCCTCGTTCAAGGTAAGCAGAACGCTCAAGGGTATAGTGTCTGTCCAAAATATTCGGACCTGATGTATTAAATTCTTTCATTTTTGGCTAAATAAAGGGCAAAGATAAGAAAAATTCAGGGATTTTTTCACATATTTGGGGCAAGCAAGCTGCTTTTTTTCTCGAATCCCAAATGCGTGAAATACACGACCGAGTCGAAAAGCCTCACTTTATCCCAAAAATTTCGCTCTTTCCGCAGCATTTGGCAGCCTACAAGTCTCTTTTTTCCCAAACCATTTGTAGCGATTGCGCGCAATAAAATCATACACAAAATCTCTTACAAAACGTGGAATAACTAATATAACATACAGCAGATTCCATGCAAAAGGCAGCTTTTGAGCTATTTTCAACGCAGCCGTAGATTTCTGATACAATTTCCCGTCTTGATATAGAAAAACAGTACTTACTTCTATGTCAAGCGGAATGTTATTTTCTGCTAAAATCTTTTGAGCTGCTTCACTTTGATTTGCCGCAAACAAAAAAGAATTGTTTTTGTCTCTTGCAAGGATAAAATTCACGACTGCATTGCAGAAATTGCAAACGCCGTCAAAAATAATGATGGATTGTGGCATGGGAAATAATTGTGCGATTTTTTAAACTGCGCGCAGAAACACAGGTTTTTGCAAATTGAATTATAGCTACAAACTTTCATTTAATATCCACTGTAACACAGCTAATACTTCTTGAGATTCCGTAAAATTGAGGGAAACATATTCAGGGTCTATATACAAAATGTGGTCTTCTAACTTGAGAAAACACCAAGAAAAAGCATTCGTTACGCAACCATAAATGACTTTTGTGGGCAATCCTTCCTGCGCATTATAAAGTTGAGCGGCATACATTTCCGCCCCACATTGCGCTAATCCGCCCTCTATTTCCCCTTTTTTGGCTTCTACCAAACAAAAAATAGGGGCAGTAATTTCCATTTTTTGCGGCTCAGCAGATAAGATAAAATCGCAAAACCCTGTTAAACCTTGCTTTTTATCTACCTCAAATTCATAGCCCGAAAATGAGCTAAATTTATCAGGATTGTTTCTTTTTAATTCTTTTAACACAGGTGTTACAATATACTCCGATTTTGCCTTTTCACTCGCTAATCCCTCATTTTTGGCATCTAACAAGGCTTGTATTAAAAACTGGCTAATCGGCACATTTTCATATACTTGAGGCAGCCAAGATATTTTTTTTTCTTGAATCCCAAATGCCTTCCGCAGCTGTTCTAATTTCTTGAATTGATTGTACGCCATAATTAATCGTTGATTTGAAGGACAAAGATACGCTTTTTTTACATAATTTCCGTACTTTTGTCTCGCAGATTTGCGCAGATTTAACCGCAGATTTTCGCAAATGAGTATTATCTGCGAAAATCTGCGTCTTCATCTGCGCAAATCTGCGTGAAATACAACCTATATGCACAAAAATATTTTATTTTTATTCCTATTTTCTCTCCAATTTTGCCTTGCCCAAGAAAACCTCCTCCCTTTTCGTCAAAATAACGCATGGGGCTTTTTGGACAAAACAGGTAAAATTATCATAAACGCTGAATATCAGCAAGTTACCTCTTTTCATAAAGGCATTGCAGGCGCAAAAAAAGGCGACAAATGGGGCTTACTCAATTTGGCTGGAAAATGGCTTGCTCCGCCGAGTTTTGACTATCTGAGTTTCTCTGAAAACGGGGTTTTGGGCATACAACCCGATTCCTCCTATATTTTTGACCTAAATGGGCGGCTTATCGTAGCTTCCGATTATCAGGCTTTGTGGCAGAGCGTAAAGGCGATTTGCTTTCAAGGCGAAAATATAGACTGTTTTTTGACCGATACAAAAGGTCATCGCCTGAAAGACACTTATTTTCAGGGGCAAACGCAGCCGAATGAAAACCTTGTAGCAATGAAAGTGGCGGACGATACATGGTCTTTTTTCTACGAAACGGGCAATTTAGCGTTTAAAGGCACTTTTTATGAGACTTTGCCTTTTCAAGAAAATAGGGCAGCTGTCGCAAATGGCAACGAATATAATGGAGGAGCTTGGGGTTTTATAAACTCTCAAGGAGAGCAAGTAATTGATTTTCAGTATGAAAAAGTAGCTTCTTTTTCGCAAGGAATGGCTTTAGTCAAACAAAATGGCTTGTATGGCTATATAGATAAAACAGGAAAAACAGTTATAACATGTCAGTATTTGCAAGCAAAAGATTTTCATGCAGGTTTTGCCAGAGTTCAAAAAACAGATAAATGGAATTATATAAACATTTTGGGCAAAGAAATTTCCGCAGAAAGTTATGAGCATGCCTTAGATTTTTCGGAAAATGTAGGAATTGTTTTTCAACATGACAAAGTAGGCGCAATAGATGAAAATGGAAAGCTTATAATTCCTTTCATTTATGACCAAATTTTCCCTTTCAAAGAAGGGCTTGCAGCAGCGATGAAGGACGGAAAAATGGGGTATTTGAACAAAAAAGGCGAAGTTTCGCTGCCTTTTGCCTATGAATTATGTTATGATTTTGAAAAAGGACAGGCAAAAGTGCGCAAAAATGGCTTGTATGGCACGATTAATACGGCGGGTTTGGTGCAAATTTCTATCACTTTTCAGGATTTGGGGGCGACCGAAACGAACTTGCAAAGTCTTGAAATTCCGCAAAAATGGGGCTATATTGACGCACAAGGCAATACCAAAATTCCGTTTATCTATCAAGACGTTTACCCCTTTCGCAATGGGCGCGCGAAGGTGTTATTTAATGGAAAATATGGGTATATTGACAAAACAGGCAAATGGATTATCGCCCCTATTTACGAAGAAGCGCAAGATTTTCGCGAAAATGTGGCGGCGGTCAAAATATCGGTGGCGCAAAGTGACGGAAATAGTGTGCGCTACACCTACCTCGATACAATGGGCGTGAGACTTACGGATAAGTTGTATAACTCGGCAACTTCTTACGCCTCTGATGGTATGTTAATTGTGGAAAAAGAATCTGGTACTTGGCTTTTGACGACAAAAGGCAAAGAAATTCGCGTGCCGATTCCCTATGACATTATCGGCAATTTTCATGAAGGGGCAGCTATCGTAACTTTGACCCGAAAATATGGCTTAATTAACAAGCAGGGCAAGGAAATCCTGCCTTGTGAGTACGATTATGTAGGCGATTTGAATGAAGGTTTTGTGCGGATTTTTCTGGGAGAAATCCCTAATTTAGACGATGATGTACGGCTTAAAGCGCATACTTTTATCGGAAAATGGGGGTTTGCAGATACAAAAGGCAATGTTATGTTGTCGCCTAATTATGAATATGTCTTACCTTTTCAAAATGGCTATGCAAAAGTAAAAGACAAGGGAAAATGGGGATTTATTGACAAAACGGGCAAATTAGTTGTGCCTTGCATGTACGAACAGCTTTGGAATTTGGTGGAAAATGTGGCAAGATTCAAGCAAAATCGCAAATTTGGGGCTATCAATTCCGCAGGAAAAGTCATCATTCCCGCCAATTATGCCGAACTTTGGGAGGCAAGAGAAGGCTTGATTGTGGCAAATTTTAACGAGAAATACGGCTTTTTGGATATAAATGGAAAAACAGTGATTCCTTTTGAGTTTGAAGATGCACAGTATTTTTCGGAAGGAAAAGCCGCCGTTATGAAGCAGGGAAAATGGGGCGTTATCGACAAAACAGGCAAAATATTGGTTGCTTTTCGCTATGAAGAAATTTCTCCTTACAAAAATGGAATTTCAAAAGTTATTGAAAATCAGCATTTTGGCTGTATAGATGCAGCAGGAACAGCGGTTATTCCTGCCATTTACACAGCGATTTCGCCCTTTCATCAAGGCATAGCAAAGGCAAACAAAGGCGACTATTTTCAACTGATAAATGACAAAGGAAAAACCCTCAATCCCTTGCGCTTAGACGTAGGAGGCGAGCAGGAGAAAAGCCTGACTGCGAGCGAAGAACTCATAGGGCTGCCTTCTTACCGATTTTCGGGTTATGAAAATGAAAAGCATGAAGAAACTATTCCAACTATCTATGAATCAACTTATTACGAATCAGGTGGAAGTACCATTTTGGTCAAAAATAAAGGAAAATCATTCGCCTTAGATGCGCAAGGCAGGTATCTTGTTTCGCCAAATGAATATGAGGATTATTTTTTTTATTTGGGCATCAGAGAAGATACTTTTATTTTCAAAAAAGACGGGCTATATTATAACGTACTCCGAAATGGAAAAAGGCTGTTTTTCGAAGGTTTTGAAAATGAATTTCGGTTTTCGGAGGGACTTGCTGCGGCAAAAAAAGGCGGAAAATGGGGCTATTTGAATACAAAAGGCGAATGGGAAATTGCGCCGCAATACGATTGGGCTACGGATTTTGTGAATGGGCAGGCGCGCGTGTTTGAGGCAAAGGAAAATGATGCACAGATTTCTGGCATAACCGCAGACCAAGTGCTGGAGATGGGCGAAAGTTTTATTTATCCAATTTTGAATGTGAAGGGAAAATGGGGCAGAATCAATGCGAAAAATGCGTTGCTTATTCCTTTTTCCTACGAAAATATGGACGATTTTTTCCCAAATGCGCCTTCAAGGGTGATGATAGGCGAAAGATGGGCGTATATTGATAGCAAAGGGAATTTGCTTACAGACAGTTTGGAATATGATGATACACAACCTTTTAGCTATGGTTTGGGCGTGATTCGCAAAGGCGAAAAGGTGGGCGTTGTCAATGCAAAAGGAGAGTGGATTGTGCC
>JAYUZN010000919.1:0-5137 GCA_043751755.1 Bacteroidota bacterium
GCCTTGATTTCGCCTGTTACTGCCTTTTCCAAAAAAGCATTTCGATAATAAGGCGTAGCTTCTTTGTTTTGAATAATGTAATCGTAAGCCTTGTTAGAAAGGTCATATTGTTTATTATTTCGCAAAGTTTCGGCATATTTAAAGACCCTTTCGCCCGACTCTCCAAAAAATTTGTCAATGGATTTTACCTGAATAAATGCCTCTTGAAAGTTTTTCATCAATACATAATATTCAAACAAAATCTGCCGAATCCCCAAATCTCCCGGGCTTTTATCCGTTTCTTCGAGCAAAACACTTTCAATTTCTGCGTCCGATTTCTTGCCATTTCCCGTCATATTGATGATAGCAAGGCTCATATTTTCGTAGCTTTCTCTATGAAAATAATATTCCTTCAAATATTCCCTTGTTGCCTTTCCTGCAAGCCCTTGTACATCATAAATGGCGGCTAATTCTTCGGCAAAAAGTTCCTCATTTTTGAGCTTTTTTCTGCCTTCCAAATAAAAAGCCTCTGACATTTCCAATTTTCCCGACTTATATAAATACGAAGCGGTCTGCGCAAAATCGCTTTCCTGCTTCAATTTTTTGGTCATAATTTCTTTATACAAAGCCTCTGCAAGCTCAATATCGCCATTTTTTTCCATCAAAGCTGCTTTTATAACAGGGTACAAAATCTTGTCAGGCTGCTTTTTGATTGCCTTATCCATAAACAAAATGGCATCAGGAAACTTGCGATTGCCCTCATAGCAACTCATAATGCGCATAACATAGAGGTCTTTCGCCTCTTTTTTGTAGAGTTTTTCGTACAATTCTAAAGCTGAATCGTATTCTTTGTCCATAAAATATTGCTCTGCAAGGGCAGCTTCTGCGTCAGGTTGCGCTGTCAAAACGGCAGAAAACAAGAGGCAGGCAAAGAAGATAAGAAATTTATACACGTTTTTAAGGAATTGAAAATGAAAAATGGAGAATTAAAAATAAAAAACGATTTTCATCTGTGAAAATCTGCGGTTTAATCTGTGAAAATCTGCGTGCAAAACTATGTTGAGAGGGATTTATTTCTTTCATCTAACGTTTTTAAATTATTTTCTGTGATTAAATCATAAACGATTTTCTGCGCAATAGATTCAAAAGTAGCCCGTAAGCCGTTTATTTCGCTTTCTAAATGAGGTAAAATAGAATCTCCCACACTATAGAAATTATTTCTAATTTTAAATTTAGCAATACTAAAGATATAAATGTCATTTATAACACTATTATTATGCGTAATAATGTTTCTTATAAGCGCAATTCTTTGACATTCTATTTTTTCATCTTCTGTTAAGGTCAAGGTAAGATTGAATGTTGAATGAAAACGGTCTACTATTTTGGAGATATTATCGCCTTGCATATAGGTTTTTACGCGATTTTCAACAATCAAAGCCTTGCAGCCCTCTATGTTAGGACTTGTAAAAATATAATCAAAAGGAACAATTACCTCCCTTGTCTCTTTTCCTTCTTTGCCTAATAAGAGAAAAGGGAAAACCTCGAAAATGCCTGTAAAAATATCAGCCAAAAACTCCTCAAAAACCCTAAAACCATCTGTAAAGATTTTTTCTTCTAAGACGTTTTTGTAGGTTTTGCCTGTATTACTTAGATTTAGCGCATTTTCATTGTATGTGGCAATAAGCAATTCGTTTTCAGCGAAGCTATTTCGCTCTTTTGTTACAAGTATAATGGTTTCAGCGAGTCGCTCTTGTATTTGAAAAAGGCTACCTTGCTCCATTTTGAGCTTAAAATCAAGGTAGGCTTGTCGCATTTTTTCTTTAAATATGATTGTTAAATCTGCCATAAATAAAATTTTTTTTTATCTTGCAACAAGTTCTAAGGTTTCGACTTCCAAATATTTTATTCTTTCCAATAAATTTTCTGCAAAGTTATAGTAGTCTTTTTTTAGCTCAAGATATTGTAGTTGATTTTCTTTTATCATAGAAAAATCTTCTCCTAATTCAGTTTCTAACATGGGTAATTCCCACATAGGAACTTTGTATTTTTGTGCTTGACTTGGAAAAATATTATGCGAGTGCATAACAACCGTTTCGCCAATTGGCAGACTAATTACCTCATCAGGCAGCGGTTTTGGAACTAAAATATTGTTTTTGATGACTTGAGGAAATAGCTGTGCATAATGGTAATGTGCCTGTGATAAGTTCCAAGCATTTTTTCCTTCATGTTTTGGGGCATTAAAAATAGTATAACCCAAGAACTGCACAAATCGCTTTGGGAAATCTTTTCTTTGTTCTGAAGAAAGAATATAATTCATGGTTGTAAATTCGCTTTCCCAAGCTTTCAATGATTCTCCTATGTTTCTAATGCCATATAGCGAAAATAAATCTGGAAAACAAGGGATAATAAAGCCATCTGCCATAGAAATAACTACTTTATTTAACATGTCAAGACTGGGAGAAGTATCCATTATAACATAATCATAGCCATATTTTTCGGCATACATCTGCGCAATATTTCGGATTTTGGTTATGGTACGCAGACTTAAGGGTACGCCGATATAAGTTGCGCTCCACCTTTGTGTTATACTGGTCTCATATTTATATAAAGAAGAACGTCCCGGAATAATTCCCAATGTTTTTTCTTCATTCAAGTGAAAAGGAGGGGGCAAAATATCTTCATCTGAAATACCTTCTTCTGTGGGTTTTAGCAAAAAATGAAGGGTGCGCGTTGTATGTAAAAGGGCTGAAAATGCTTCCTCTGATAGTTGTTCTTTTGCCGCTTGAAAACTTTGTTTCATGTCCATAAATGGCTTTTCCGCATCCCATATCTCTCGAATCGTCTCTTCTTGAATGGAGAATATAGTCAGATTGCTTTGTGGGTCTAAATCCATTAATAACACTTTTTTTCCACAGCCTCCTTCAGCCACAGACGTAGCTAAAATGTGCGCCAAATGGTATGTTAAGGTAGTTTTCCCTACTCCTCCTTTGTTATTAAATAAAGATAATACTTTCATTATGAAATAAGATATATAAATGCTTTTTTGCCCGAAAAATATCACGCAAAGATAATATAAAATAACCATTCTTTGTACGAAAAAAAGAGAAATTTTGTTTGATTCGCTATTTTAAAGGTATCTTTGTAGCTACGTTTAACCTATCTATTATGAACAAGGAAATCGAAAAAAGCTATGAAAGCCTGCTTTCTGCACTCATTCTATTGGTGGAACAAAGTAAAAAACGAGCCATTTCTCATATCAATCAAGAATTGAGCTACTTGTATTGGAATGTGGGAAAGCATATTTCCCTGCATTTATTACAATCGGGGCGAGTAGAATATGGGAAACAAGTGCTTAAAAATCTTTCCTTAAAGCTGTCTGCCCTTTACGGAAAAGGATTTGGCGAAAGAAATTTAGCCCGAATGGTTAAATTTTATGAGTTTTTCCCCGAAAACATTTTGCCAACACTGTTGGCAAAATTAACTTGGAGTCATTTCATTGAATTACTGAGCCTCAAAGATGAATTACAGCGAGAATTTTATGCTACATTATGCTATAATGAACATTGGGTTTACTCAAAGCAAAACTAAAACAATCTATTGTTAATGCAAAGGAAACTTTTGAGTATGATGTTTGATAGCATATTTTCTTGCAATAGGCTGTTTTACAGTTGTTTACGTATTTATGTTTTATCCGTAAAGTACCCGTAATTTTGCTTTATTGCCTTATACAAATTAGCACAAATTGAGTAGTATGAGGCGTTTTTTAAGCGTTTAGGATTCTTTAAGAATCAATATTATTTTACTTTATTGCTATGAAATGCTACATATTTTATCTACCTATCTTTCTTTTTTTATAAAAGTGCATATAATTTTCCTACTTTTGTGGAAGTTTATTTTTGTAAAAGAGATTACATTTATACCCTCTTTTAAGCCTTACCAAAACATCAACTCTTAACACTATATATATGAAATATTTATTTCTTGTGATTACTTTTTTTTGTATTGTAAATCTTGCTCAAGCACAAACAAGTGATGAATTTGCTAATAATGGTCGTTTGAAGTATAACTCAGGAGATTATAGTGGTGCTATTCAAGATAATAATAAAGCTATTGAGTTAGACCCAAAAAATGTAGAGGCTTATTATGGTCTTGCTTTATCAAAGTCTCAACTAAAGGATTATAGAGGGGCTATACAAGATTTTAGCAAAATCATTGAATTAAACCCAAGTTTTGGACAAGCTTTTTATTATCGTGGTATTATGAAATCAGACCTTGAAGATTATAGAGGCTCTATACAAGATTATACTAAAGCTATTGAGTTAGACCCTAATTATGCAGAGGCATATTATAATCGTGGAGTAGCAAAGGTACAACTTAATGATTATGTAGATGCTAAGCAGGATTTTAGCAAATCAATTGACTTAGACCCAACTGAATTACTTCATTATTATGCTCTTGCTTTATCAAATTCTCAACTCAAAGATTATAGTTTAGCTATAGAAGGTTACACCAAAGTCATTGAATTAGACCCTAATTTTGTGGAAGCTTATAATAAGCGTGCAAATGCAAAGCAAAATATTAACGATTATATAGGTGCTATTAAAGATTATAGCAAATCTATTGAGTTAGAACCAACTGAATTGATTGGTTATGCAAATCGTGGTTCTTTAAAATCAAAACTCAAAGATTATAGAGGGGCTATACAAGATTTTAGCAAAGTCATTGAATTAGACCCAAGTCAGGCAATGATGTATTATAATTGTGGAGAATTAAAGCAAAAACTTAAAGATTATAAAGGTGCAATACAAGATTATAGCAAATTCATTGAGTTAGACTTTACTATTTTAGGTTATTATGAAGGGGCTTATTTTAATCGGGGTCTTTGTAAAATATTTTTAGGCGATAAGGATAGCGGTTGTTTAGATTTAAGTAAAGCGGGGGAGTTGGGGGATGAAGAGGCTTATGATGCAATAAAAAAGTATTGCAATTGATTGATATTCATCTTGTCTTAGCCCAAAACTCAACTAATGTAACATTATCTCGCAACTTTTTCTTAACTTATTCGTTAATATACTTAAATTTTACCTATATGACTCGTAATCCAACTCCTGTTCCAAACACCATAACCACCTTTGAGGAACTCCTATTTCATAAATAT
>JAYUZN010000920.1:0-9201 GCA_043751755.1 Bacteroidota bacterium
CTTTCGATTCTCAATTTTCGTAAAAATATGACTCCAGCAACAAAGCATCACAAGATTACCAGCGATTTCAGACGCATCATTGTCAGTTTGGCTTCTCCCGAAACCATTCTTGACCGTTCGTATGGTGAAGTCTTGAAGCCTGAAACGATTAACTATCGTACTTACAAGCCCGAAAAAGACGGCTTGTTTTGCGAGCGCATCTTTGGACCCGTCAAAGATTACGAATGTCATTGCGGAAAATACAAACGTATCCGTTACAAAGGCATCGTTTGCGACCGTTGCGGCGTAGAAGTAACCGAGAAAAAGGTACGGAGAGAACGCATGGGGCATATTCATTTGGTAGTCCCTGTTGCCCATATTTGGTATTTCAAAACATTGCCGAGCAAAATCGGCTCTTTGCTCGGACTTACCGCCAAAAAATTAGACCAACTTATTTACTATGAGCGATATGTCGTAGTAAATCCGGGCGTAATGGCAGAAAGCGTCAATAAAATGGACTTCTTGACAGAGGAAGAATACCTTTCTATGTTAGAAGGTTTACCCAAAGACAATCAACTCTTGCCAAACGAAGACCCCAATAAATTCATCGCCAAAATGGGCGCGGAAGCGATAGAGGAATTGATGGTAGGCATGGATTTAGACGCACTTTCTTACGAATTGCGCCGAAAAGCCAGCAAAGAGACTTCTCAACAACGGAAAAATGATGCCTTAAAACGCCTCAAAATTGTGGAAGCATTCAGAGGAGCGAATCGCCGTATCGAAAACCGCCCAGAATGGATGGTGTTGAAGATTGTGCCTGTCATTCCCCCCGAATTGCGCCCGCTTGTTCCTTTGGAAGGTGGTCGATTTGCAACGTCCGATTTGAACGACTTGTACAGACGGGTGATTATCCGCAACAATCGTCTCAAACGTTTGATAGAAATAAAAGCGCCCGAAGTTATCCTCCGCAACGAGAAACGTATGTTGCAAGAAGCGGTAGATTCTTTGTTAGACAACACCCGCAAAGTCAATGCCGTTCGTTCCGAATCGAATCGTGCCTTAAAATCCCTTTCCGATATGTTGAAAGGAAAACAAGGTCGTTTCCGCCAAAATTTGCTCGGAAAACGGGTAGATTATTCTGGACGTTCTGTAATTGTGGTCGGTCCCAAATTGCGCTTGCATGAATGTGGACTTCCCAAAGACATGGCTGCCGAACTGTTTAAGCCCTTTATTATTCGCAAATTGATTGAAAGAGGGACGGTAAAAACAGTGAAAAGTGCAAAAAAATTGGTGGACAAAAGAGAACCTGCCATTTATGACATTCTCGAAAACGTCATGAAAGGGCATCCTGTCCTCCTCAATCGTGCGCCAACCCTTCACAGGTTGGGGATTCAAGCCTTTTTGCCGAGAATGGTAGAAGGAAAGGCGATTCAGCTGCACCCCCTTGTCTGTACGGGTTTCAATGCCGACTTTGACGGTGACCAAATGGCGGTTCACGTGCCTTTGAGCAACGAAGCCTGTTTGGAAGCCCTTGTGTTGATGTTGGCAAGCCATAATATTCTGCACCCTGCAAGTGGCGCACCGATAACGCTGCCTTCGCAAGACATGGTGCTCGGGGTTTACTATTTGACCAAAACACGCCCTAATCAACAAGGAGATGGCATGTTTTTCTCAAATGTAGAAGATGCGGAAATCGCTTACAATGAAGGCGTTGTGACCAAACATGCAGCCATCAAAATTCGCTTGCCTAAGTATGACGAGTTTGGCAAGCCTGTCATGAATGAAAAAACGCATAAACAAGATACCTATATTCAAGAATCTACCGTAGGACGGGTTTTGCTCAACAAAATCGTGCCTGTGGAAATGGGATTTGTCAATGTCTTGCTTACCAAAAAGAATCTTCGTTTCGTAATTGGCGAGATTTTCCGTAAAGCCGGCATGGTCAAAACCGTTAATTTCTTGGACGACTTGAAAAATATCGGTTTTCAAGAGGCTTTCAAAGCGGGTATGACCTTCAACTTGTCCGAAGTAATGGTTCCTGCCGAGAAAAAAGTCTTTGTAGCAGAAGCCGAAGTGCAGATTGCCGAAGTATTTATGAATCGTGATTTAGGGCTTATTACAGAAAATGAGCGTTACAATCAGGTCATCGATATTTGGACAAAAACGAACTCTCGTTTGACGGACATTTTGATGAAGCAACTTGCTACGGACAAAGACGGTTTCAACAACATATATATGATGTTTGACTCTGGCGCGCGGGGGTCTCGTGAGCAGATTCGTCAGTTAGGGGGAATGAGGGGTTTGATGGCAAAACCGCAAAAAACCTTAAAGGGTTCTGCGGGGGAAATCATTGAAAACCCGATTTTGTCTAACTTCAAAGAAGGACTTTCGGTATTAGAATACTTCATCTCTACGCATGGTGCGCGTAAAGGTCTGGCGGATACGGCTTTGAAAACGGCTGATGCGGGCTACCTTACTCGCCGTTTGGTGGACGTGGCGCAAGATATGATTATTACCGAATATGACTGCGGAACTTTGAGAGGAATTGCGCTTTCTGCCTTGAAACAAAATGAAGATGTGGTAGAAAAATTGGCTGACCGCGTATTGGGACGTGTGGCGCTTGAAGACATCATTGACCCACTTAGTGGCGAACTGATTTTGCTTTCAGGCGAAGAAATCACCGAAGCGATTGCCGCAAAAATAGATGAAAGTACGATTGAAAAAGTGGATATTCGTTCTGTACTTACTTGTGAGAGCAAGCAAGGCGTATGTGCCAAATGTTATGGGCGCGACCTTTCCAAAGGGCGTATCGTGCAAAAAGGCGAAGCCGTAGGCGTTATCGCAGCGCAATCTATTGGAGAGCCGGGTACACAGCTTACCCTTCGTACCTTCCACACAGGGGGAGCTGCGCAGCGTATTGCCAATGACAGCGAATTAATTGCGAAGTTTAGCGGAATGGTGGAGTTTGAAAATGTGCGTACTATTATAAGAGATAACGAGAAAATTGTAATTTCGCGTGGCGGAAAAATCAAGATTCTTGACGACCAAAACCGTATAGTATTCAATAACAAACTGCCGTATGGCTCGACTTTGTACATTGAAGATGCCATTCATATCACAAAAGGCGACATCATTTGTGCATGGGACCCTTACAACTCCCTCATTTTGTCCGAAGCAGAAGGAAAAGTAATGTTCGTAGATATTCGCGAAAACATCACTTTCCACGAAGACTCGGACGAGCAAACGGGCTACAAGGAGAAAATTATCATTGAATCAAGGGACAAAGCCATGATTCCTTCGATAACGATGTTGGACAAATATGGCGAAGAAATCCGTACCTTCAACTTGCCCGTAGGTTCGCACATCATCGTAAATGATGGTGAGGATATTACAGCAGGGAAGATTTTGGTCAAAATTCCACGTAGTTCTGGACGTTCTTCGGACATTACGGGTGGTTTGCCAAGGGTAACGGAGCTATTTGAGGCACGTAATCCTTCAAATCCTGCCGTAGTAAGCGCGATTGAAGGCATTATCAAACTCGGTGGCATCAAACGGGGTAGCAGAGAGGTATATGTAACTTCACCCGATGGGGCAGATGAGAAAAAATACATGGTTTCCGTTTCCAAACACATTTTGGTGCATGATGGCGACTATGTAATGGCAGGGGATATTCTTTCGGACGGCGCAACTGCCCCTAAGGACATTTTGGCAATCAAAGGTCCAAGTGCGGTGCAAGCCTATATCGTAAACGAGATTCAAGAAGTATATCGTATGCAAGGTGTGCCTATCAATGACAAGCATATTGAGGTTATTGTGCGCCAGATGATGCAAAAAGTAGAGGTATTAGATGCTGGAGATACCATTTTCCTCGAAAAAGAAGTGGTGGACAAAATCGACTTCCAAGAAGAAAATGCGTGGATTTTTGACAAACTCATTGTAGAAGATGGCGGAGAATCTGCCGTTTTCAAACCCGGACAAGTCATTACCCGCCGCAAATTGAGGGACGAAAACTCTGCCTTGCGCCGTAAAGACCGCAAACTCGTAGAAGCCCGTCCTGCACGTCCGGCGGTGTGTCATCCTGTATTGATGGGAATTACCCGCGCATCTTTGGGAACAAAATCATGGCTTTCTGCTGCATCTTTCCAAGAAACCACGAAAGTCCTTTCTGAAGCCGCTACTATGGCAAAAGAAGACGACTTGAAAGGTTTGAAAGAAAATGTAATCGTAGGACACTTGATTCCCGCAGGAACAGGGATTCGCAATCTCTACGACATCACAGTCGGCGACAAGCAAGAGGCAAAAGAGCGCAATATCGAAGTGCCTTACACGAGCAAAAGACGTAAGAAAGAAGTGGTAGAATATGAGGATTAAGTAGCTCCCATTTTCCGTAGCTACCATTTTCCAAATGGTAGAATAGATACATAAAAAAAGGCTGTCCCAAAAGGGCAGCCTCTTTTTTGCTTTTTGAGTATGAGTGTTAGGTTTTTGTAGTTGCTATATCCGACAAAAAAAAATCGAAAAACAATATTAACACATCAACATTTCCGCAATTATCTGATGAAAAACCCCCAATATTTTGGGCAATTCCACCAAATAATAGGTTTCTGTATCTAAGATAATTTTTTATTTTTCTAACTTCAAAAAACGCCATACATCTCCCGTAACTGCGCAGCCATAAATATGCGTAATTCCTTTTCCCTCCTCCTCATTGTAGCGCAAAGAAGCATACATTTGTGCAATACATTGTGCTTGTCCATGCTCAAAATTCTCATTTTTTGCCTCAACTAAGGTAATTATAGGAGCTTGCATGACGCTTTTTCGCGGGTGTTTGGCAAAGAAAAAATCACATTCCCCTGACAAATCCATGCTTGCATCTACCGTCAAATCCTCTCCCGAAAACAAGGTAATGTCCGTTTTAAAGTGTATAGCAATCTCTGCCAAAATCGGCGAAATCACCCTTTCTGACTTACTTTTTTCATTAGTCAAAGGGATTTGTTTCGCAATCGCTAAGGTTTGCAACAACCATTCTGAAGGCTCAATCACTAAGGTTTTCGGAAACAAATTCAGGTCTGTTTCTTCTAATTGCAGCTTTTTGAGCGTGAGTTTTAGGTTTTTGTAGTTGCTGTATCCCATAATTTGGGCTGTGAATTAATTTCTCCACAAAGATAGGTGTTTTTCTATTATTCTCAAAAGTAAACAGCCTACCACACTGCCAATGTTAGGGAGCAAGCAAGAAAAAAAATACCCATCAACCTGTCTGCCATCATTTTTTTTACTTGTTTTCCTGTCCTGTAGGGACAAAATGTTGGTAGAAATATGCGTATTTCCCCCATTTTTTATTCGGTTTTTCGTGCTTGTACGAAAAACGATGCGGGGAATTGGGGCGTTTTTCTTTGGGCTACCGACATTTTGTCCCTAACGGGACAAAAAATGGCAGGCAGGTTGATAGTTGGGTAGTTTATTTTTTGAATAGCCCCTTACCTGTAGCGCAGCTATCCCGATAATTTAGCCCCGTTTATTTTATAAGAACCCCTTAACTCACCTTCCCATCCATTCCAACGCCGACTTATACATCAAATTCTCATACGCCTCTTTCGGCAGATTCATGCTATCAATCAGCTCTCCAGGCACCCATTCTCCCAAAGGAAAAGGATAATCCGAACCCAAACAAATCCGATTTGAGCCATATAAATCAATTATATAACGCAGGAATTTTTCGTCAAAAACAGCAGCGTCCACCCAAAATCGCCCCAAATACTCTCTGGGATTTCGGGCATTATCCACTGCCACAAGGTCGGGACGAGAGTTGAAACCATGCTCAATCCTGCCAATCGTCCCTGCAAAAGCTCCCCCTCCGTGCGCAAAAGCTACCCTCAATTTGGGCAATCTTTCAAAAATGCCCCCAAAAATCATAGAGCAAATTGCGCGCGACTCCTCCGCAGGCATTCCTACCAACCAAGGCAGCCAATAATCGGGCATTTCCTTTGTCCCCATCATATCCCAAGGATGCACCAAAATACAGGCATTCAGTTCCTCGCATCTTTTGAAAATAGGAAATAACTCCTGTGCATTCAAATTCCAATCATTCACATGCGTACCAATTTGTATGCCCACAAACGCCGAATCCTGCATACAGCGTTCCAACTCCTTTATAGCTAAATCGGGGGCTTGCATAGGCAAAGTTGCCAGCGCAATGTATTGTTTCGGATATTTATGCACCACTTCTGCAATATGGTCATTGAGAAAACGGGCAACCTCCTCCGTATGTTTTGCCTGTGCCCAATACGCAAATAACACAGGAATCGTACAAATTACTTGTAAATCTATGCCAAATTCTGCATGTTCTAACAAACGAATTTCCTCATTATAGCAATTTTCTTTGATGCGGCGAAAAAAAGTATTGCCAACCATCATATCTGCCACGCCCGGCGCATTGTGTTCCAAATGAACAAATCCTCCATAACCAAATTTCTCCGCCCAACGAGGTAGCTCGGCAGGGAGAATATGTGTGTGCATGTCTATTTTCATAGTGTCTTGATATTTCACGCAGATGTGCGCAGATATAAACAGATTTCGCAGATGAAAAGTGTTTATATATACGGAAATCCGCACATTTTTAACAGATTAAGGCAGCATAAGAAGCACCTATATCTGCGCTATCTGCTATCATCTGCGAAAATCTGCGCGACAAAGGTAGTATTTTTACCCATAAATTTCTTACATTTGCGCCCAAATAAATACTTCAAAATATGAGCCAATATATACCTTTTCTTTTCATAGCTATAATAGGGCTAACTTCCTGCAAATCAGACGAAGTAAGCGAAAAAAGCCCAGAAAAAGCCGTTTCCAACAAGCCAAAAGCCTCAAAATCAACCTCTACCGCCAAATACAGAGGGCATTGGATAGACAAAGATTTTGTAGAAAACATGGAAAAAAACCGTTCTGTAACGGCAATTCCAGCTTTGCCCAGCATTATAGAACTCACTTTTCCTGCCACTTTAGGCGATTCTGCCACCTTGGTAAGTGGGACAAAAACGACCAAAACTTTGTTTGAAAGCCGAGAAAATGATGAATTTACTTTTTCGGGGGGAAAATTGGTGTATGATAATTTGGACAATGTAGAAAAATTGACTTTTACCGACAAGGCTAACAAAACGCATGTCTTAGTTCGTGCAGGAAATGATGAGATTGGCAAAGACGGCAAGGCAATTCTGCCCATTGTGAACAAGCATACTTTGGCGGGAGACTATTTTATGTTGGACAAAAAAGGCAAAAAAGGCGAAGATTTCATCATTTTCAAGCCAGACGGCGGCATTATTGGCTTGCCCGATTTTAACAAATATGAGGTATGTATTGGCGGAGACTGCCGAAAATTGGGGGTAGAAAAGAAAGATGTAGCCTATTTTTCACGTGAGGGGAAAGGCGATTATTTTGCTTTTGAGGTAAAAGATTATGACAAAGAGCCGCCCAAAATGATAACTCCCAAGCCTTATACAAAAGAAGTTGATGGCGAAATCGTAACCATTACGCCCAAACCCAAAGCGAATCCGAACCAGCGCAGAGGCATCGTTTTGACCATTTATAAGATAGAAGGTACAAAGGATTTCAAAAGCAATGTGAAGCTGGGAGAAATGAAATATGAGTTGGGAATGAAGAAGTAAGGAGTTGAAAAGTTGAGAGTTAAGAGTTAAGAGTTAAGAGTTAATGTAAGTTTACCATATCATGCTGCCCCATGCTGCCGCAAGCGTCCGCTTGTGGCAGCTTCTTGAAGCGTCCGCTTCCCAACTCGAAGCAGACGCTTCAAGAACGGAGACGCTAAATGCCCCCAAAAAACTATATTTTCCGTCTTCGGACTTCCTTCTTCAACAACATCAATTCCCGACTACTTTGCCCTGCAATCGAAGTATTCTCATTGGCGCGGCGCATCAAATAAGGCATTACCGCTTTTACGGGTCCGTATGGCAGGTATTTGGCGACATTATAGCCATTATGCGCCAAATTGAAGGAAATATGGTCGGACATGCCATAGAGTTGTGCGAAAAGAATGTGCGAATGTCCGTTAGGCATATTGCGCTCACTCATCAATTCGTAGAGATAGCGGCAACTTTCTTCATTGTGCGAGCCAGCGCATATCGCTACCTGCTGAATGTTATCTATACATAAAGTAAGTGACGCATTATAATCTCGGTCTGTTGCGGCTTTGTTGGGCTGAATGGGATTGGGGTAGCCCCTTTCTTCGGCGCGTTTTGCCTCTTTTTCCATATAAGCTCCCCTGACCAATTTTACGCCTAATCTATAATTTTTTGCCTTGCTTCTGCCAATTAGCCCTGTCAAATACGCCAATCTATCATGGCGATATAATTGTATAGTTGTGTAAATCAAGGGCTTATGAGTATTATATTTTCTCATAGCCTCTTCTGCCAAGCTATCAATCGTATCTTGAATCCAACTTTCTTCGGCATCTATGAAAATAGGTGTGTCATTCGCTTGTGCAGCCTCGCAAATTTGGGTTAAACGAGCTTTTACCTTTTCAAACGCATAGACTTCGGCGGGACTAAGCTGCACATTTGCCTGTATTTTTGCCAACAAATCGAAATCAGCCAGCCCTGTGATTTTACAAGCCGTAAAAGCCACCGCCTCATATTTGCCACCATGCACTAAGGTATCCACAATTTCGGCGCAAGTGGCATCAAAACCTTTTTCCGATTTTTCGCCTTCTACCGAATAGTCCAAAATGGTGCGCACTTTCCCTTTTTCATACAAAAAAGTCGAAGCTAGAACGGTGTCTTCCAAAGAAATGCCGCCACAGAATTGGTCAAAAAGCGTTTTTTTGGCGATAGATTGCACAGGCAAGCCCCAATCAAACGCCCAAGTCAAGAGTTTGGGACCTATGCTTGCCAAAATCGGGGAGTCTATCATCCGAAACAGCCAAAGTGCCTGTTTCAATTGTGCGTCATTTTTGGTCTGAAACGCTAATTCTGTGTTGTTGAAATCGGGAACGGACATATTGCTAAGGAACAAAATTAAATAACTTGCTATTTTTCTCACCACTAAGGCACGAAGAAACACGAAGTAATCTGGTAAAAGAAGACAACTAAGCCACACTTCTTATTTCTTAGTTTCCTTAGGAATGAAATGTAAATAAGTTGATGATTTTATAGTCCCGTAGGGACGCGATATTTATAGAAAAAAAACATGCCCCGCTCCCCCTCTTGTTTTTCG
>JAYUZN010000921.1:0-11631 GCA_043751755.1 Bacteroidota bacterium
GTGTATTCGGGCAATGCGATGGATATTCATGGTACTTTTTTGTTTTCGGAAGTAGGAAATCTGGGGGAAACCTTTGGCTATTTAGACCTAACGCCTCAAAATGCCTTGCAAATCTCAATAGGGGCTTTGAATGGGGCAAAAAAAGGCATGGAAGTTCTTATTTCTTCGCAAAATGATAGCAGCAAAACATGGAAAGGCACAGTGAGCAAAGCAACGCCGGGCTATTCTGTGGTAAATGTGCCTAATTTTGCCTATAAGAAAACAGATACTTACAAAGTTACGGCAAAAACAGAGAACTATGGCAAGGTAAACCTTCTGTTAGATACGGATATAGATGGCGGAGTAGCGAAAAATACGCTTTCTGCACACGCCTATCACCATCAATATTATGAGCTTGTGTATGTGGAAGATGAGGCGGATTATGTGTTGCGGGCGGTGCAGGAAAATAGGGTAAATTTCTACAAAATGACCACTCATTGCGAATCTCGTCCCCTTTTGCAAGAAATAGCCGATTTTTTGCCGCAAAAAGTAGCGATGGTAGCCGAAGATTTGAAACAAATCGCAGAATGGCGTTTTCTCAAAGCGTTTAGAAATGCAGAAAATGGGACGCAATCTCTTATAGATTCCGTCAAAGTGCGTATGTTTCAAATGGATTTGTCGGACATAAAAAACCCTGATTCTCCCAGAATTGAAAAGCCTTTGGACATTTCTCAATCCAAAACAACGGTTTATCTTACCGAAAAAAATAAAAATAATGTGCCTTTTTCGTGGATTCGTTTTGAAATAGAAAATAGTTCAAATGTGGAAATCTATATAGGTTTTTTGATGTTAAGTTCCATTTTTGGCGTGGAACCCAATGTGTTGGCATTGGAAGAGGGGGTAAATGTGGACAAAATTATTTTGAAGCCGAAGGAAATCGTCAAAACCAAATCTACGAGAAAGCAGCCGGGCTATTTTGCGTTTAGTTTAGATGACTATATTATAAAGGACAAATGGGAGGGGCAAAGCCTAAGTTTCAAACTTATCGCCTCGACTACCCACTTTATGACGAGTAGTTTAGCCAAAAACGATATTCCCGCACCTTATTCTGATGCGAATAGAGGGGTAACTTTCAGTGATGATGAGGAGGCTCCGAGTGATTTCTGGTTTACTAAAGATATAGAGTTGTTTTTTCCAACGCCAATTTAACAGTTGTGCGGTTTGATAAACCACAAAAAGACAAGGCTTATTCGGCGGGTAGGTACATGGCGCGCCATGTACCTACCCAGAAACGCATCAAAGATGCGTTTTGTGCATTTTATATTCCCCAAAATGACAAGCACCCAACAAATACTTGCGTATTTTTATACAAGGTCTCCACTTGGGTACTTAACCCATAACTTTTGAAGCACCCAAAAGAATAAAGGCTGCAACTGACAAGGCATATCGCAAAAAACCTACTCAATAAACACTTTTCCATAGATTTTTTCTTTTGTGTTAGAAACCTCGTAAAAATACGCACCTTTTGCCCAATTTCCTACAAAAATCTCAGTACTTGCTTGTGAAAGGCTGATTTCATGTACCTTTTTGCCTAAAATATCATAAAAACAGACATTAAAGGCTGTGCTGAAATCGGAAAAGCTTATGTTCAATATTTCTTGCACAGGATTGGGATAGACTTTTACGTCTTTGCTTATTCCTTCTTCTTTTGCAGTAGCAAGCGTATCGCAGGGGCTGCCATACAAGCGACCTAAGCCGTAATAGACACTCGTAGGGAGGACTCTTGCGTATTTTGGATGTGAAACCCCATACTTATTTACTGCGCAATTTACCCCTTGTAAATCTGGTTTATCTATATACATTTTAAATAAACTAGCGTTAGTATCAATATATATACGTCCGTCAGGGGCTGCTTTTAAGCGACCGAATGGAAATGCAGGGAAAGGAGGAATACCTGGAGGAGTTGAATCCCAGTCTGCTACGATTAATTTGCTATTGGCTATGTCGGATGCAAGTAAGTCAAATTGCAATATTTGGGTACTTGCACCCACATATAGAAAGCGATTATTAGGCGAAAAAGCGACCCCGTATGGTATGACATCCTGCAAAAAATTCACATAATCAACCGTAGTATCGGCTCTAATAGGAATATGTAAAGGGTTACTAAGTACCCCATTACATCTATTAAAATTGTATATATCAAGTTCATTAAGGATATTTGCTACTGCATATTTGTCGCCTTGTGGTGAAAAAGTAGCTTGTCCTGTGGAGTTATATATTCTAAACTTTCGCCCTAAACATTGTTTTGAAACGCTTGTACCGTTGGGTTTAATCAAAAATACATAGTAACAGTTGGATACAGCTTCTGGGATAATTACCCACCAATCTCGTCCATTTGCATGACGAGTAGCAGCGATTCCTGTATAGGCTAAAGTATCATTTACGAGTATATGGTCTTTTTGGACGATTGTTTTTGTATTCATATCGAAAACACTGTAATAAAACCTTTTTATGTATAAAAATGGGTCACCTGGACTCATTTTGATGGAATAATAAAATACAACATATTGTTCAGGGTGGTCAGGATAAGGAAGTATAAGGGAACCATTTGCTATCGGGATTCCCATAGAGTAGTAGGATTGATAGGCATTTGCATCATATCCTAAGCTATCTTCTAACACCTCATTATTGGCAGTATGAACTTGATAACCATTTGTCATTAGTATCAAATTTCCACTTGTATCTGAGATGCAAGAATGCCCTGCATCTAATTCAAGATGTCGTTCTTCCAAAATGACAGACGGAAGTTGCCCATTCGCAGAAAAAATAAAATGATTGATTTCTTGCCCGCTAAAAATAGTATCACTGTTGTAACCCATGACCCAGTTATTCCCCCTTTTTGCCTCACCATCCATAAATTGAGATTGTGTATAAGTATAGCAATAAATGAGAGAAAAAATCATTAGTAAAGTATTCTTTTTCATAGTTATTTTATTAAAAAAGTAGATTGACTTACAAAATAAGTCAATCTACTTATACCTAAATTAGTTGATGATAATTAATTTTCCTCTTTCTTTTTGGTTCCAAAAGTAGAGGTATGTGCCACTTGCTATGCCTTCAATAGAAAACTCGTATTGCTGTATGTTGGCAGGAATCACAATCCGTTTTACTACATTTCCCAATAAGTCATAGATGACAAGGGTACTGCCATTTTCTTGAAGGTCATCAAAAGAAATGGTTATTTTGTCTTTGCTAGGATTCGGATGTAGCGTAAGAGAATGATTGCTATTCAATTCTGTCTGTTGAGTGTGTCGCATAGCATAGCCTTCTGAGGAACAGGTATTTTCATCATCATATACATGCTGCATACGATAGGGAAACAACATACTTCTTGCTTGAAAAACAGCACTCCCGCCCGAAAGGGGACATTGTTCAGCGATATTCGCTAATGCTTCTTGCTGTTGTTCAGATAAATCGTAGTTGTTTTGCGCATAAGTCTGTAGGTAAATATCATTTACTATTCGCTCATTTTCTTCATACAATTCATTGGTAAGCAATGAATTATATGCAATATGTAAAGAATCCACCCCTATATTTTTGAGCGAATCTTGCAATACCCTATCAAGTTCTAAGCCACTCAATAGCGTTTGCCTTTCTACTATCTTGCTTTGCTTTTCATTTTCCCAATAGTTCCGATTAGCTAAAGTGCTATCTGTAAGCAAGCTATCTATATAGACAATTTGTAACCAAAGGCTATCTAAAAGAGGGTTGCTTACAAGGCTATCTTTCTCTAATAATTCTGTTTTACTTTTTTGTAAATTCGCCAAATCCTTGTTTACAGTTTGATTTATAGAATCGTAAAAGGTCGTAAAAGTAGTATCGCTTATCCAAATGCTGCTGTCTGTACGCATCTTTTCGTACAAAGCCCTATCTAAAAAGGCATTGCTTTCTGCTTCAAAGTCGGCTATGGCAAGATATTCTTTTGCAATAGCCTTATCACCTTCCTCTAAAGTCATTCCTTCTCCAGCAAAAGCTGCGATAGCTGTGGAGGGAGCAGCGCAAGGCAAAGGGTTTGCAGTTGCGCAATCGTAAGGAGGGTTAGGATTGTTATATTGAAACCAACCTAATGCGGAATTAATTGAAGGGGGCGAATATGTACCTGGGGAAGGTTGAATATAAATAGTAGATGGGAATACATTAATATTCAAACTAACTGCACCAAATGTGGTGTAAGAAGTGGCCAGCCACTTATTACCATTATGAGCATCTCCTATATTAGGTCCCCCTTGTGGCCCAATAATAGCTGTGGAACCCAAAAACAATCCTACAGCGTGGTTATTCATTTCATTGCCTTTGAGATAGGTCTCATTACACATAGGTCCATCAAAGCGGATTCCATTGCAAGTTTGGTCTATGCTATTGCAAGCAATCGTAGATTTGGGGTTGTCGAGGACATATATCCCGTCATACGGATTAATGACCCCTCCATTTGGAGCGTATAGGCAAGGTTCTGGGGGTAGCTGTCCTGTAATAGTATTACAATTGATATTGTGCAGCATACCATCAGAAATATATATCCCATAATCATTTGGCAGATAGTGCATGATTTCTATCTCATTTTCTACCACATTCATTTTTCCTACTTGCGTAAGCGCAATTCCTGTCCTGCCCTGCCCTACGTCAATCCGATTGCCATATATCCACGCATCTTGATAAAATACCGGATTCGGGTTGTTATTGCTTACATATTCAAAATCAAAAATACCCGTAGAGCCTGTATAGGGTGTAGTTTGCGAAACAAAAATATCATTGTCTTGCACTTTGAGTTGCGTATGGCTATATTCATCATCCCATAGCATAATGCCATGTATTAAGGCTTCTATATAGTTTCGCCTAATCGAAATTTTGTCCCTTGTATGATATACCCCTATCCCAAAACGCACATTGAGCAAATGGTGCTTTTCAAATTGAGTAGCTGTATTTTCGGCTAAGACTCCTGTCTGGCAATCTTCAAAAGTAGTGATGCTTGTAGGCATATTTCCATAGCCCGAAAAGCTGAACTGATGCAACGGATTGAGATTATTCATATTATTTATATAAATTCCTGTCCCTTGGGTAAAAGAAGCCCCTAATGCTACTACTTGTGCTGTATAAACAGGGTCAGGCTGGATGTTGGTAAAGCGGGCAAATTTAACGTTTAAGTCGCCTTCAAATACTCTGATACCACAATTCAAATTATCAAAAGTATTAGGTCCACTCGCAACGCTTGCCACCGAAACATTAGCAATTCTTTCGGACAATATCCCAGCAAAGGTCTGCGAAGTACTGGGAATAGTCGCTTGCCCAACGTAAGGAAACGGCAAAGAAGCTCCACTTTGGAAACGACATAACCTAATGTTATGATTCAGCACATTATTTGTATTAGTCCCCACCATTCTTACCCCTATATAATTTCGAGAAAATTGCGTTCTCATTAAGTCAATGAAAGAACCTGCCACTGCGTTTATGGCGTGTTCTGCGCCATTGATTTGCGAGCTGTTCGTTCTCACTGCTCCGCCAGATGATACTCTTATGCCTCGCCACATATCGCTACATTCATTGATTTGTGTATTGATTATATCCAGATTTTGACCACTTGGCACAAGAATGCTTGCGCCCGAAGTACATTGTATATTGCAACCCTGCCAACTCGTAGGTATATCTACGACAAATGTACCATCAATGGTAAAAGTACCACTTGTAAAGAGGTTGGGAAAAGTGGCTAATGCTACGGAAGCAGAGGTATTGGAGAGGTAGGGGGGACCAATAGTAATAGGCAAGCTTAGACAACTTGAACAAGGCGAAGCAATCGCATTCCAGTATAATTGCCCACAATTATTGGTAACTATAGGAGTGCAAGCATTTATGGGAATTGTGGGGTCAATTTGAACGGTAAAAGAAAAAGTGTTTATGCCTGTATTTAGGCTAAGCGCATTTGCACTAACCGTATTCCCCCCTCCAAAAGCAAAAATCCCTCCCCCAACAGTAGTGGCTAAAAATTCAGGAGAAAGCACATCTTGAATCGAAAAGCCTGTTAAAGTACTATTACTTGTGTTATTGAGGGTGAACGTAAAAGTTACGGTATTTCCGGGTAAAAAGACATTATTTGTATAAGCATCTAATCCAGAATGAATGGTTTTCCAAATTTGGTTATCCACAATTCCCGTAACACCATTTATAATAGGCAGTACATAAAAACCACTTGCATAAGCCAAAACTCCAGCTGGCGGGGGGGGATTAGCCGTAGTAAAGTCCCTTACCCAAATATTCACAGGAGTAGGATTGGCTGGATTGGGCTGCGGGAGATAGTTTGACAAATCATTCATAACTTGGCATAAAATATCCCTTCTCAATATATGAGTTTGGTCAGTTAAGTTTTCCATACCACTTCCTTGTTCAAAATACAAATGAAAATAGCCATTTCCACAAGGAATATAATGGATAGCTTTTGCCACTAATGAAGCAGAATCTGCTCTCAAATCTGCAAGGTTATAGGTATTCCCTTGATAGTCATATACCTTGTCAAAAATGCCTTGTGGACTCAATTCGGGAACGGAGTCTAAATGATTTTGGGTAAATCCTTTAGCTGACATAAGCATCAGTAGGCAAAAGATAAACATGACAGAACTCAAACGAGTTCCGTAGGAACGTAGGAACGTAGGAACGTAGGAAATGTGTTGTTTTCATACATCAAAATGGAAATGTTAGTAAAAGAATGTAGGTAAGCAAGAACAAGGCTTCAAAGTTAATAGCTTGTTTTCTCAAAACCAAGAAAAAAATAAAATATTTTTCTCTCCCCCTCAAAATAATTGTAAAATCCGCCAAGACTGCTTAATATTGTGCCGTTTTTACAAAAACTTGTCAATATGAATCTATGAGAATAGCAAGCAAAGGAAATTATCAAAAGTGTGGAAGCTGATAGTTCTCTTACTTTCAATATTTTACTCAAATTAACAAACTTACCATGAGTTATTTCACACCCAATTTTGAAGACATCGTTTTTCAAGAGGAAAACGCTGCACAAGAGGGCGAAAGAGGGCTGTTTCCCTCCTCCTTCCTCGACAAGTATGAATGGAATCACGACTACCTCAGCCCTTTGGCGATGTTGCAAGGCATTCCTTTGAGCCATTTGCCTACCGTAAAATGGGGGCTAAAAGTGAGCGAAACAGTCGTAAATGTGCTACTGAATACCCTTGAGGTTTCGGTACAAATGAGCAAACAACAAAAAACGGATTTCAATGACAAGGTAACGACTTTGCAAAATGGAATCAACAGGGGAACGCTGCCTTTCAACGCTTTACGTTCTATTGTGAATGACATTACGACTTTTGGAAAATTGGACACATATGGGGACGACCGCCCAAAAGACATTGAGGACTATGCCAAACTGTTCCAAAAAATTGCCTTGCCGCCTGTTGCAAGCAATTATAATTTGGACAGCACTTTTTCGGCAATGCGCACAGCAGGTCCCAATCCTCTACTCATTCAAAGGCTGAAGGAGTCCATGCCGCATTTTCCCCTCACAAAAGCGCAATATCGCAAAGTCATGAAAAATGACACCTATCAAGCAGCTTTGAAAGAAGGAAGATTGTATGTGTGTGATTATGAATTGCTTACGACACAGCAAGAAAATCCTGTTGCGCCACACAAATACCTTTACACGCCGATTGCTTTGTTTGCCGTAGATAAAATTTCGGGGGAATTGAAGCCTGTAGCGATTCAATGTCAGCAAACGCCAAGTGCGAGCAACCCCATATATATAGCGGACAGCAGCTATGATTGGTTGATAGCGAAAACGATTGTAGAAACGGCAGATGCCAATTATCACGAAGCTATCAGTCATTTGGGGCGCACACACTTGTATATTGAGCCTTTTGCGGTGGCTACTTGTCGCAATTTTTCGGCGAATCATGCCATTTACAAGCTCTTGATGCCGCATTTTGAAGGCACTTTTTTCATCAACTTTGCGGCTGTAAAGACCTTAGTCGCGCCTGATGGCAGTGTAGATCATTTGTTACAAGGCACTTTGGATTCTACCTTGAAAATGACCGTAAAAGGGCTTCAGAATTTCCCGACAAATAAAGCCTTTTTGCCCCATCTTTTTGCCCAAAATGGCACTGCTGACCTGCCGAATTATGCCTTCAAAGACGATTCTCTGTTGTATTGGGCGGCTATCAAAGAATGGGTAAGCGATTATTTAACCCAAAACTACAAGTATGCGCAAAATGTGGGAGAAGACCCAGCATTGTTGGCTTGGTATCAGGATTTGGTTAGCACAGAAGGGGGGAGAGTGATAGGTTTGGCAGAAAATGGCAAGCCGATTCAAAGTTTTGCGTATTTGGTAGAAGTTTTGACTTTGCTTATTTATACTTCGAGTGTGCAACATGCAGCCGTCAATTTTCCGCAATATGATTTGATGAGTTATGCGCCTAACATGCCATTTGCGTGTTATGACACTTTTCCGAAGCCTCAAATACGCAAAGCAACTGCACAAGATTATTTGAATATTTTGCCTACTATGGGCAAAGCAAAAGAGCAGATAAATCTTACTTACACCTTGGGAAGTATGCACTATACGCAATTAGGGCAGTATGAGTCGGGCTATTTTGACAAAAAAACGCAGCAAGGCAGTTTGCTCAAGTTTCAACAAGAAGTGGCAGAAATTGGAAAAACCATTCAAACCCGCAACTTGACCCGTAGAAAATACACGACTTTGATGCCAAGTGCGATTCCGCAGAGCATTAATATTTAGAAACATGTTACTTTTCCGAAAAAAATCTAATATATTTGCAGCTCATTTCCTTTTCTGACATTTTATAATGGACAACATACTCGAAATTTTAAAGAAATATATTACTACAGATGTAGTAAAACACCTCATGGCTACTTTGGGCGAATCCGAAACAGGGGTTTCAAGAGGGATAGATACGGCGATGCCTGCGGTATTTGCGGGCTTGCTCAACTGTACAGGCGACTCAAAAGTGATGTCAGGCATTTATGACTTGCTGCAAGAAACGCACAATACAGGCGATGCTTTGGCAAATATTAGCAGCTATGTAGGCGCGGAAAACAGCCAAAATCCTTTTTTGGCATTGGGTGGAAAACTGTTAGGAACGCTTTTTGGCGGGCGAGTTCCGCGCGTTGCAGAGTATATTTCCAGTCATGCAGGTATCAAAAAAGGGGCTGCAACCGCTATTTTGGGCATGGTTACGCCGATGATTATGGGCTTTTTGGGCAGAGAAATCCAAGATGAAAGGTTGAATGTCGCAGGTCTTAGCAAGTTATTGTTGGGACAAAAAGCCAATATTTTGTCAGGCATCTCCGCAGGCGCACTTTCTTCTTTGGAGTTGAATCATGTTGGCGGAAACAAAGCCTTTGCAACAGGCGAAGCAGAAAGCCGAGCGACGAGCTTAAATTGGCTTTTGCCCTTAGCGGTTATGATGATTTTGGGCGGCTTTTTGCTATACAATCTTAGGGGGTGTAGCAGCACTTCTGCTCATACAGGTACAGGGGGTGTCACACAAACAACAACACCGAAGCCTCTTACAACGATTCCTATTGTCAAAGATACCCTAAAAGCGGATACGACCCCTAAAATAAATCCAATATGGGCGCATCTTGGGCAGCTGTCTATACGCAAATTGCCCAATGGCATGAGTCTCAATTTGCCAGAAAAAGGGATTGAAAATAAGCTACTGACCTTTATCGAAGACAAAAACAAGCAAGTGGATAAAACGACTTGGTTTGACTTTGACCGTTTGCTATTTGACACAGGAAAAGCTACCCTAAAAGCTGAATCTCAAGAACAATTGAAAAATGTTGTGGAGATTTTAAAGGCTTTTCCTGCGGTAGAAATTAAATTGGGCGGTTATACGGATAATCAAGGCAAAGAAGAAAATAACCTCAAACTTTCGGGCGAACGGGCTACTTCTGCCATGAATGAAATGGTAAAAATGGGCATAGATGCAGCACGACTCAAAGCGGAAGGCTATGGCTCTAAGATTCCTGTGGCAGATAATGCAACAGCAGAGGGCAGAGAAAAAAATAGGCGAGTAAGTATTCGAGTAACGAAGAAATAGGGTTTATTTCACGCAGATGAACGCAGATTTAACCGCAGATTTTCGCAAATGTCGTACAGTGAGCGTAGCCGAACTGTAATCTGTGAAAATCTGCATCCTTCAATCTGCGGAAATCTGCGTGAAATCCCCCATTTTTTTCACCATACAACAATCCTCTTCTAAGGTATTTCCAAATAAAAATGGCACAGTTCCGTCCATTTCAAAACCCTTTTTTCGATAAAAAGTAACAGCCGCCTCATTTTGGTCCCACACCACTAACCAAATATATTCCCTATGATGCGCCCTTGCAATTTCCTCCGCTTTTTGCATCAACATAGCCCCAAATTGATGCCCTTGAAAGGCTTTCAATACATATATTCGCTGCACTTCTATACAACTTTTTCCTGCTAATTGCGGCGGCTGTGTGTGCAAATTGATTTTCATATATGCGACCACTTTTTCGGCTACATATATTCCATAAAACAAACTATACGGATTGGCAAGCTCTTGACGAAGCGTAGAAATGCTAAAAGCCTTTTTCATGTATTTTTCCATGTCATTTGCATCACTTTTTTCGGCATAGCTTTCTATAAAAGTAGTGATAGCAAGCTGCTGAAGTTGAACAACTTCAGTAGGCGGATAGCTTGTGAGAATGGGAATAAATGTGTGCATATTATTTGCCAGCAAGTAGTTAAGGAATGAAAAGTAAATAAGTTGCTGATTTTATAGTCCCGTAGGGACGCGATATTTATAGAAAAAAACATGCCCGACCTCCCTCTTGTTTTTCGTGCTTGCACGAAAAATGGGATAAATTGGGGGGATAAATTCTATTTTCTATAAATATGTAGTGCCTACGGCACTAAAAAAGCAAGATAATTAACCATGGTCATAAATCGTCAAGTTATTGAATTTCCGTTCCTAAGAGTGGTTCACTTTTCAAAAGTGAGCCACTCTTAATACTTAGATAGACAAATTTGCGCAGATAATACGTTTTTTATCTGCGAAATCTGCTATTATCTGCGAAAATCTGCGTGAAATTCGCCATAATTCCCCAAAAAACCCTACCTTTGCCCCATAGATAAAGGATAGTTTACCCAAAAAGAAATAAAACATGCGAGTACTCCTTATAGAAGATGAAGTAAAAACCTCACAATCCATCAAACAAGGCTTGGAGGAGGAGCATTTTGAAGTAGATGTAGCGTATGATGGGCATTTTGGCTTACGCCTTGCCACCACAAAAGACTACGATTTGATACTTACAGATGTCATTTTGCCCAATAAAAGCGGCTTAGAAGTCTGCCGAGAACTCCGAAATATGGGCAAAGAAATGCCGATAATGATGCTGACTGCCCTAAGCGTTACCGATGACGTGGTAACAGGCTTAGACGCAGGGGCAGATGATTATATGACAAAGCCCTTTGAATTTAAAGAGCTATTGGCGCGGATTCGCAACCTTATGCGCCGTTCGAGCCATGTAAATGCCAATAATAACACAGGAAATATCCTTCGCTATCAAGACATAGAAATGAATCTTGACACAAAAGGCACTTGGCGC
>JAYUZN010000922.1:0-3278 GCA_043751755.1 Bacteroidota bacterium
AAAACGAAAAAAAGAGGGAAGAGTTGGCATGTTTTTCCTATAAATATCGCCGTCCCTACGGGACTATTAAATCTATTTTATGCCTCAGAAATCAGCGAATGGGAATGACAAGTTCAAACTTTTCCAAATCCCAATTTGCCTTGATTTCTATTGGCGATTTTAGGGTAATTATTCTTTCGGGAAGTCTGTTTTTTGTCAAACTTCCGGGTGTCCAACAGCCATTTCCATCTGTATCTATTATGGCTTTTGCAAGGTATGCGCCGGGAGCTAAGTAGCTCAAATTCAGCTTTCTATCCCATAAAACTATATCTGGTTTTGGGTCTTTTGCTCTCCCGCCTCCTGTGCTTAACATCACTACGATTTTGCCTTCGTAGCCATTTGTTACCACATTTCCCTCCAAAGTGCCATAATCTTCTGCATTCGGATAAAACATTTTGTACTTGTAAATACTATCTTTTCCGCCTATAACTTTGCTGTTTATGCACAAAAACAAAGGCATTTTGGACGGAAGAGCTTTTTCTGTTTTGAGGGAAAAAAGGAAGTCTTTTTGCGAAAAAGTAGTCGTTATTTTTTTGTTGGCAGAATCTGTAAGAAAAACATATTTTTCTGCCGAATCGTTGGGCATATCTGCCAAATAGCCTTCAAAAGCCATATTTTTCGTAGAAAATTCAGGTTTTTGTAGCAAAGGATAGGTTTTGAGCGTAGCAGTAGTTTTGGAAAAAATGGCAAAAGTTGTATCTGTTTTATTTTGCAAACTATCCATTAAATGCCTAACAATGAGCTTACTATATTCTTTTCGAGCGCGAGACACAGGAAAAATAAACTGCTTTTTTTCGCCTTTAAAAAGATAAGACTGTCCGAGAACAGTGCCATTTTTGCCCAAAGTATCCTGCATTTCAAGGAAAAGGCTGTCCTGCAAAACGGTTTCATTTACCTCGACTGCCAAGAGGTTTTCGCCAAGCCAATCATAGCCTCTTATACGAGGAGCTTGTTCATCGGGCAAAAAACTATACAAAGTCTTGACAACCACATTATTAGAATCTGGAAAAACAACATTTGCTAGCGAATCTATTGCCACAATTTCCGTCAATTGATTGTAAGAATTAGATTGGTCACCGTCTTTTATGCCATAAATTTTATACTTTTTTTTCTTCAAATTAGACAAAATATATTCGCCACTTTCCTGCGTTTTTGCTACATAATCGGGTCTTTTGCCAAAAATATTCTTATTTTCTTTCACAGAATCTGCATCAAATAACAATAGACTGAAGTCCTTTTCGCCATTTCCTGTAAGCCCGGAAATTACCTTGCCTTTGACCATCATTGTATCCAAATCTTTGCCCGTACTAAAGGCATAAATATAGGGAGATTCCATTTTATTGCTGGCAAAATAATCTTCTATGCCCGAAATCGAAATGACATACGTGGTATTTTCCTTCAATTCCTCCGCAAATTTGACCTTTATTCGCTTGTCAAAAACCGTAATTTCAGGTGTTTTTGTCAAAATAGGCGAAATAAAGATTTCTTTTCCATAAGTTACAGACTTGGGAAAAGCGTCAAAATAAAAGACAATTTCTTTTCCTGCCACATTTCGCGCCTGATTTTCGGGCGCAACCTTGCGGATTTTGGGCGGAGTTGTGTCTTTGTCGCCACCTGTAGGCGTGCCTACCTGCGCACAAGCAGGGACGAGTAACATTATAAGATATGGAAGGTATTTTTTCACAGTTTTTTTAAAATGCAAAAATAGGGGAAATTTTCCTGTTTGTAGGTGCATTTGAAAAGTAAAAACCTGCGAATCTGCTGTTTTTTGACAACAGCGAAAAAAAAAGCTTGTTTTAGCGGATTTTTTTATGTTGATTTGTTACGGTCTCGCAGAGTTGAGCAGACAGGGACGCAGATTTTCGCAGATTAAAAGAAATTTGCGAAAATCTGCGGTTAAATCTGCGCGAAACAACAAAATATAAGTATGAATAAAAACATTTACAACACTATACGACTCCTTCGTTTTCCCTTTTCGCTGTTTTTACTGCCCGTTTCTCTCTTTTCCTATTGGTTTACAGCTCAACCTTTTGACACCAAAATGGGACTGATGTTAGCGATTTGGCATGTCTTAGTCTATCCTTCGAGCAATGGCTACAACAGCTATAATGACCGAGATGAAAGCCCAATAGGAGGCTTGGAAAAACCGCCTATGCCTACAGAGCATCTGCGAATTGTGGCAAATTTGATGGATTTGGCTGCCATAATGTTGGCGACTTTTGTTAATCTTTTTTTCGGAATGGCGGTATTTATGTATATTGTTGCCTCCCGTTTGTATAGTTTTAGAGGCATAAGGCTCAAAAAATATCCTATTTTGGGTTATCTAATAGTCGTTTTTTTTCAAGGTTTTTGGGTCTTTTTGGCAAACACTTTTGTATTGACAAATAGCATTTTATTCACTGAAAATCAGCTTATTGCAGCCATTACCTCTTCATTTTTTATTGGCACTATCTATCCTTTGACGCAGATTTTTCAGCACGAAAGTGATGCCAAAGATGGGGTAAAAACTTTGAGCATGATGTTGGGTATAAAAGGGACTTTTATCTATGCGGCTGCTTTGTTTTTGGCAGTAAATATTGTCCTATTTTTTCTTTTGACTTGGAAAGAATTTGTTTTATTTTGGGTCATTATGTCTCCTTCCATGCTTTTTTTCGTATATTGGGTATTCATTTCTTTCAAAAATGAGGCGCGTGTTACGTTCAAAAACACCATGATTATGCTTATTTCTGCAGCAATTTCTTTGAATGTTTTTTTCATTTTGTTGATAATTTTGACTTAGTTTCGTTTCACGCAGATTTCCGCAGATGAAAGCAGATGTCGCAGATGTATAACCTCATTTTTATTTCTCTTTTTTTATTTTTCATTTTTTATTTCTCATTTTCCTCTATGGCATATATTTTAGACATTGCAACGGCATCTCCTGCATTTCGGGCAGAGCCACATCATCTCAATCAATTCTATGCGAAAGCCTTAGAACAAGTGGGAGAAACGAATTTCCTCAAAAAAATCTCTTTTTTGAACCGAAAAACGCAGATATCCTGCCGATATTATGCCATTCCTGATGTAACAACGGAGGAAAAAGAGCTTTATAAAGACCATGATTTTTCTCCTTCTGTAGAAAAAAGAATGGCGATTTATAAGGAAAAAGTAACTCCTTTAGCCTTGTCTGCCATTTACAAAGTATTAGAAAAGAGCGGTTTTGACAAAAAAAAAATTACGCATCTTATTACCGTAAGTTG
>JAYUZN010000923.1:0-3707 GCA_043751755.1 Bacteroidota bacterium
GATACTTGTACGTCCCATACTTACCGAAAAATCCACAAAGGCTTCAGAGCATAAAAAACACCCTGTGTTTAGCTTTCAAGTCCATATGGATGCCAACAAGCTCGACATTGCTGAAGAGGTTGAAAGCATCTACGGAGTAAAGGTAACGGAAGTAAGAACTATGGTCGTTCGCGGAAAAAAGCATACTCGCCAAACCAAAAAGGGAGTATCTCGCGGAAAGTCACCAAACTATAAGAAAGCCATCGTCAAATTGAAAGATGATGCTACAATTGATTTCTACACAAACGTTTAAAGCAGGTTAGATAGAAATGGGTATCAGAAAATTAAAACCGAATACGCCGGGGCAGCGGTTGAGGTCAGTATCTGACTTCAATACAATAACCAAATCGACTCCGGAAAAAACCCTGCTCCGTCCACATAGCAAATCGGGTGGTAGAAACGGAAGGGGTGAGATGACCATGCGTTATCGTGGCGGCGGACACAAACGGAGGTATCGTTTGATTGACTTCAAACGTAACAAAGTAGGTGTACCCGCAGTAGTGAATGCAATTGAGTATGACCCTAATCGTTCAGCTCGGATTGCGTTACTTTTCTATAAAGATGGAGAAAAAAGATATATCTTAGCTCCAGATGGCTTAAAAGTAGGACAAACAGTAGTCGCTGGCGAATCTGTGGAGCCTACTATGGGAAATGCGATGCAAATTCGCAACATTCCTGTAGGTACTTTTATTCACAATATAGAACTACAACCCGGAAAAGGGGGCGCAATGGCAAGAAGTGCAGGAACACATGCACAAATCGTAGGACGAGATGGCAAATACGCCATTCTTCGCCTTCCTTCAGGAGAGTCTCGCCTTGTATTAGGTACTTGCATGGCTACTATTGGCACAGTAAGTAATCCCGAACACCTAAACATTGATTTAGGAAAAGCAGGACGCAAAAGATGGTTGGGCAGAAGACCTCGCAACAGAGGGGTTTCTATGAATCCAGTGGATCACCCCATGGGAGGTGGCGAGGGACGTTCTTCAGGCGGACATCCTCGGAGCCGTAAAGGTATTCCTGCAAAAGGGTACAAAACACGTTCTCCCAAAAAATCGTCTAATCGTTTTATCATTAGCAGAGCTAAAAGCAAATAAGCATAAAACATAATGGCAAGATCATTAAAGAAAGGACCTTTCGTAGATCCTAAATTGGATATAAAAGTATCGAAAATGAGTCAAACGACTGCCAAAAGACCTATCAAGACTTGGGCAAGACGTTCTATGATTTCTCCCGATTTTGTGGGGCATACTTTTACGGTACACAACGGAAATAAATTTATTCCGGTTTACGTAACGGAAAATATGGTAGGACATCGCCTCGGCGAATTTGCTCCTACGCGTACTTTCAAAGGACATGCTGGCAACCGCAAGGATAAAGGCAAACGCTAAGAAGTTTATAGTTAAAAGGGAAGAGTTGAGAGTTATAAGATTAATAATGAAGGATTTGGGCGTTTCTATAAACGAAATATTAATAAACCTACCGTCATTTATTTTACCACTTTCAACTATCCACTCTCAACTATCAACTCTCAATTTTTAATTTAACAAACGATATGACTCGTAAAGAAAAAATTGCAGCAGGTCTTGAAAAACTTCCTAAGAGAAACAAAGTTGTTGCACAACGCCGTAAGGAAGAAAAAGCTGAAGTTGCAAAGGTAATTCTTCGTAATTATCAAGGTTCGCCTCGCAAAATGCGGTTGATTGTGGACCAGATTCGTGGAATGGAGGTATTTCAAGCCTTGAACGTGGTAAAATTTACCTCAAGAGCAGGTGCGCCTTACATCGGCAAACTTATCAAAGCCGCTATTGCAAGCAGCGAAGAGAAATTGAAGGATCGTGTAGATGTAGGCACGCACTACATCAGCCAAGTATTTGTAGATGGCGGGAGAATGTTGAAAAGAATGCAACCTGCCCCACAAGGCAGAGGGCATGTCATTCGCAAACGTTCTTGCCATGTAACCTTAGTCATTGACAAAGCATAATCTTAAGCTATAGACAAAGCGCAGGCTTTTGTAGCTAATTTTAAAATATAATGGGACAGAAAACACATCCTATAGGATTCAGATTAGGAATTACCAAAGGTTGGGAATCTAATTGGTTTGGCGGAAAAAACTTTGCGGATAAACTCATCGAAGATGAGAAAATACGTGATTATTTGACCACCCGTATCAACAAAGTAAAAACGGGCGATAAAAAGTCCGAAAAAGGGAGATTTACGGGCGGTATCTCCAAAATCGTGATTGAACGTACCCTCAAAAGGATTACGATAACCATACACACCTCACGTCCGGGAATCGTCATCGGCAAAGGGGGCGAAAATGTGGATGCTTTGCGGGAAGAAATCAAAAATCTGACCAAAAAAGACGTTCAAATCAATATCTACGAAATCAAACGCGCAGAATTGGACGCTGTATTAGTAGGACAACAAGTAGCACAACAATTGGAAGCGCGTATTTCTTTTCGTCGTGCCATGAAAATGTCGCTTGCTGCAACTACTCGTGCAGGTGCAGGAGGCTGCAAAATCATGTGTTCGGGTCGCCTTGGCGGTGCAGAGATGGCACGTACTGAGCAGTACAAAGAAGGACGCGTTCCGCTTCAAACCCTTCGTGCAGACATAGATTACGCCCTTGTAGAAGCGCGTACCATATATGGTGCGATTGGCGTGAAAGTGTGGATATTCCATAAAGAACTCTATGGCAAATTAGATTTATCTCCTGCCGGCGGCAATAATTCTGGCGGATTCTCGGGTGAAGCGGGTGGAGACAGCGGCAATAGAGGCGGCAATAACAGAGGCGGAGACAGAGGCGGAGACAGACGTGGCGGAAACAGAGACAACAATCGTGGCGGCGGCGGTGGAGGAGGCGACAGACGTGGCGGAAACAATGCGGGTGGTGGAAACAACTCTGGTGGCGGCGGCGGAAACGCAGGCGCAAAACGTCCTACGCTTGACAAACGCAAAAAGTAGAGCTGTTTTTCAAACCGACTTAGTATCAAAGAATTTATAAATTTATTTTCTATTACGCTTTGTTATTCCAAATGTGTTGCGTACCTTTGCAGCCCGTTTGAGAGCTAGGGGCTAAGATGAAGATAAATGCTTCCCTGTAAATAGGTGTTTGAAAATTCGTAATTACCTGATAATCAATATTATGTAATTCCCGATTTTCAATTATCAACATTCAATTTAACATAATGTTACAACCGAAGAAGACGAAATATAGAAAGATGCACAAGATGGTCATGAAGGGCAATGCACAAAGAGGTGCAGAAATCTCTTTTGGCTCTTATGCACTCAAAGCCATAGAACCAGGTTGGATTTCCTCTCGTCAAATCGAAGCCACGCGTGTTACTATCTCTCGTGCCATGAAAAGAGAGGGGAAATTCTGGATTCGCATTTTCCCTGACAAGCCCATCACCAAAAAACCTGCAGAGGTTCGTATGGGAAAAGGAAAAGGCGCACCCGAATTTTGGGCTGCAGTCGTGCATCCTGGCAGAATCTTGTTCGAGTTAGACGGTGTTCCCCAAGACGTAGCCGAAGAAGCACTTCGTCTTGCTGCAAATAAGCTTCCTATCAAGACCAAGTTTCTCCTAAGAAGAGACTTATAAGTTTTTCTCAATCATGAAGGCAACAGAAATACGCGACCTTAGCATCGAAGAAATCGGTGCAAA
>JAYUZN010000924.1:0-11677 GCA_043751755.1 Bacteroidota bacterium
TATGACCACTCGAAGGGCTGCGAAACTAAACTCATTTGAGTCAGCAACCCTTCGAGTGGGTGCTAACCCCTCGAAGTGGTTGCCTACCTAAATAGTTACAGTATATCTATCTTCTAATCATTTATACACTTATCTGGACGTAGACGAAATGACAAATCATGTGAATTATAGTATTGTATCTTCATTAAAAAATGGTAAAATGAACGATTTTTTATTGTTAAGTTTTGAATTGCTAAGACCCTATCAAAGCCCTATAAGGCATTTTGATATTTCCAATATAGACGGAATTTGTTTAGCAGATTTTGACATAGGGGAAACAAACTCAAAATTAAATTACAGTAAATGGATTATCAAGAATGATAGCTTTACTAATCCTAACATTGATAAGAAGTAAAAGACCAAATTGTGAAAAGGATTTTTAAGCGTTTTGCGTAAGTCCTAAAATTCATAAAGCACAGGTAGAATTAACAGATAAGTATGAGTATAAGTGAGAAATAATCTAAACATATATTTTGGGTATATCTTATTGATTATGATAAACTTATATTAACTTTCAACTCTCAACTTATAACTTTCAACTCTCAACTTATAACTTTCAACTACTTACAAGATGATTCAAACCTATTCAATCGCCATACATGGCGGCGCAGGTACGATTTCCAAAGCAAATATGACCTCAACCCTCGAAAAAGCCTATACACAGGCTTTGTCTATTTCTATTCAAAAAGGGATAGACATTTTGCAAAAAGGCGGACAGGCTTGGGAGGCAGCCGCAGCAGCAGTGGTAGAAATGGAAAATGAGCCTTTATTCAATGCAGGAATAGGGGCTGTTTTTACCCACGACTTGACGCACGAATTAGATGCCTCCATCATGAACGGCAACGGACTCAATGCAGGTGCAGTAGCTGGGGTAAAGCATATAAAAAACCCGATTTTGCTTGCCGCAGAAGTCATGAACAAAAGCAGTCATGTCTTGATGTTGGGCGAAGGCGCAGAACAGTTTGCGCAAAGTGTAGGCATGGAACTCGTAGAAAACAGCTATTTCTCCACAGAACATCGCAAAAAACAATTATTACAGATTATAGATTCCGAAAAAACCGCCTTAGACCATTCCCTTCATAGCAATGCCAAAAAAGGAACAGTAGGCTGCGTGGCAAAGGACAAATATGGCAATCTTGCCGCAGCGACTTCGACAGGGGGCATGACAAATAAGCGGTTTGGGCGGGCAGGAGACACAGCCCTTATTGGTGCAGGTACGTATGCAAACAACGAAATATGCGCCATTTCTGCCACAGGCTGGGGCGAGTTTTTCATTAGAGGCGTAGTCGCTTATGACATTGCAGCTTTGATGCAGTACAAAGGCTTGTCTTTGAGTGATGCGGCGTATATTGTCATCAAAGATAAATTGGGCATCATGCCGCCGATTGATGGAGAACAGGGAGACGGGGGCATTATTGGCGTGGATATATCGGGAAATCTGTGTTTAGTGTTCAATTCGGAAGGCATGTATAGAGCTTGGGCAAAGGAGGGGCAAGGGGTGGAATATGGGATTTATAAGGACGCAAAGTGAGTAATTTTGAGTTATTCCTTTGCGCCCTTTGCGGTTCCTTTGCGAACTTTGCGGTAAAATGCTGCGAAAATCTGCGTGAAACTCAAAAATACCTCCCAAACCATTCCATCACTTCCTCATCTTCTTTCAAAAATGCCAAACAGCCCTCAAATTCTGTTTGTAATTCCCGAATTTCCGCAGCTCCATTTGGGAAAAAATGCTTATAAGCCCCCACTAATTCCGTTTTTGCAATTGTATAATTTTGTTTCATCGCATTATAACAAGCCGCCTCAAAATACCTTTTGCCCATATTATCCATTTGTATAAGGGGTTTATTCACACGCGAAGGCGAATCTACAATCAAGTTATCCGTTTTTCCATAGAAATAACGGGCGATTTCCGACAAATCTTTAGGCACTCCTTTCAAATCATACCGCTCAAAAATTAAGTCCTCAAAGGGGATAGAAGCCCTTACTAAAACCTCCCTGCCAAAACGTGCAGCCCCTTCATCATTGGTGGTGGAAGTGCCTACCCCTGTAACATGTTCTATCTCCGCATATGTATATTGTCCAATATAAAATAATTTATGGGTCAAAAAAGAATATATTTTATTGCGCCTTGTCTCCGTTTGCATGGCAATAGACAAGATAGAGCCTCCATTAAAGGTACTTGCTCTGCCAGATTGAGTGTAGCCATGTTCTCCTTTTTTCTCTATCTCGCCATTTTTGGAGATTTTCATAGGATAACATAATAAATCCCCATTTGTTGCTGCTATTTTGTAGCAAATATAAGTTCCCTCCATATCTTGGATACGGGAGTCCAGTTCTTCATGAGGCGCAACTTTCCCTATATCGATGAATGGATATTTTTCGCCTTTTAAAAAAGGCTGAATAGGGGAAGGAATTGTCTCAAAATCTGAATGATAAGGCGTTAAATTATCATATAATTCGCCAGTTCTTTGCTTTATCAACACCATTTTGCCTGCTGTAGGGCGGTTATCTGCAAACCTTATGCCACTATATACGCCTCTCAAAATGTCATCTTCATGGAAATTACCCCTTTCTAAGACCCAATTATAACGGTAAAACTCCATATCTTTATCCCATTCTATGCCTACCACCAAATTATCGGCAAAATTGGAGACCTTGACCAAGCCCGTATAATCCCGCTGTCCGCCCAAGAGTTTGAATTTGATGTTGGCATCTGCTGTGATTTCGCCAATCGCGATTCTTACTTTGCTCAAATCGTCTTTTTCGGGGAAATAATAGCCTTTGTAAACGCCTACATAAGCCGAAATTTTTTCGGCAGTTTCGTCGAATACTGCCAAAGGATTTAGGGTTTGATACCGCTTATGAGACAAGAGATAAGCTGTTTTTGAGGGAATTGCGGCATTCACACAGGTTTCCCAAGACTCACATTTATGAAAATACATGGTCCCTCCTACGGGCGTATGCCGCATAAAGCGCGCAGCATACACACAAGGCATTTTTTCTCTATTTTTCAAGTCTTCGCCGTTGTCGTGCGTGAGGATAAGCGAATGATTTTCGCCTTTATCATCTTTTGTCGTAAAAGCAATGCTTTTGTCTAATACATTTATTTGAAAAAAGCCTTCTCTATACACCGTTTTTTTGCCGATAAAAGAGAGTTTTATCTTTTTGGTGTCTAACCAGATTTCGAGAATTGTTCTTCGAGGCTTTAGGTCATTGTCCAAAAAATACCCCACAAAATACAAGTCAGCCTCCTCACTGTGAGGTTGACTGCGGATAATCGCCTCCAAACAGCGCAAATAATCGTCTATTTTGATTATACGATATTTGTAATTCTTGTCTCTGAAGCGCGATATATTGGCGTTATTCGCACGAAGCGCAGGATTGATTACCTGAATTTCTTTGACTATACGTGCAGCATTGAAGCCCATACTTTGGAGTTTATCCAAAATATGGATTACTTTTTTTTTAGTTTCGTCGTAGTTTGACATATGTTAGTCTGTTAAGAAAGTAAAGAAAGACAAAGGCTTTGGAAAACCCGTTTTTTTGCAAAATAAAATACGAGACTTTTGCGCAAGACGTGAAATATGCGTTTGTGATGGAACTCAAATAGCTGTAGGTTCACGCAGATTTTCGCAGATAGAGACGCAGAGTTAACGCAGATAGAGAATAAAAATCTGCCTTAACTCTGTATCAAATACAAATGCTTGTAAACCAATGGCTTACAGACATTTTTTATACTTTCTATCAAAGTCATCGGAAAAGCAGCTATACACAAAACCCGTTCCTGCACAGTGTTATCGGGCTGTGTAGCGAGTTTTATACTTTGAATTTGCTGATAAGGAATAGGATTTTTTTCTCGCAAAGAATGGAGCTGTTTTTTGTGAAAATGCTTAAAAAAGTGCGAAAATTGCTTTTTTTGCCCTAATATATTATTAATTAAACGAGGGTTTTCGGCAAATAAAGCCGCACCTTTTTGCCATACGGCTTCCATTTCCGTTTTCCAAGTCTCAAATTCTGCCAAAGATTCATTTTTTTGCGCATATTTTTCCCAAAGAATAGGCAGTTTTTGCTGAATTTCTGACAAAGAAAAACCTAATTTTTGCCAAGTTTCTGCTTCTTTTTCTCCAAAAATAGTAGCCGAAAAACGGGGCATGACTAACGGAAAATTTATTCCAAAATGTTCAAAAACGCCTTTGAATTGCAGCCAATAAGCGACTTCTGCCCAACCGCCAATATAGGCAAGATTGGGCAAAATCATTTCTTGATACAAGGGACGAAGGCAGACATTTGGGCTGAAAAGTTGAGGCTCATCTTGAACTAAAGCTACAATTTCTGCTTCCGAAAACTGCATTTCTGAGCGATTTAACGGCGAAAAAACCTTTTCTCCTGCCTCATTTTCGCTTGATTCAAGTCTGTTTCTGCCTTTTTCATCTAAATAAAATAAATTGATAGGCTGCGGCTGAACTTGCGGCTTGTATCCTGCCAATAACATTTCAGCATTGGTTTTGAGAATACATTTTTGTGCCGCATTTTCTTGCAATTCTGCTTGCAAAACAGGCGAAAAATAGGCTTTTAGGCGTTTGTCATCTGCATCAAGCATCACAATTCCGTATTTCCCAAACAATTCGTGCATAAAAAGCCGATAAGTTTGTGTCCAAGTCTGCCCTATAACAAAGCATTTTTTTAGGTTTTCGGGCAGGTTTTTGGGCAAAATATCCAAGATACTTTCTTCCAAAATATGCCTTCCTACAGCTCCCACAAAAGTCCCTTTATACGTTTTTTTTGCTACAAAATCCGCAAAAAAATGGTTGATTTCTGCAAAATCATGGTCTTCTGTGTGTATCCAAAAAATAGGCACAAATTGAAAATCAGCATGTTTTTTTGCCAACTCCTCTGCCAAATTAATCGCAGTCATCACCTTATAATGCGTAAACATTGGACCTCCCAACAAGCACAACTGATGTCCTGTTGTAACGGTAAAAGCATTGGAAGAAAGGAGTTTTTCGATATTTTGAAGCGATTTTTCTGCATTTCCTATGCCTTCATATTGCTCTTTCAAGACCGTTACTAAGGTTTGTCTTTGTGCTTGCGAAAAAGTTTTATCTTTTATAATAGAAAGAAAATCAGGCTTTTGCGGGCTATATTTATAAAAAGGCTGCAAATTTGCCGCATCAGAAAGATAATCTATTTGAAACATAAGGACTATTTTTTTTGGAAATAAAGGGTAAAATTACGGAAAAAATAATACATTTGTCCAAAAAGTTGAGGTTCACGCAGATGAGCGCGGATTTAGGCAGATTTCGCAGATATAAAGGAGAACATCTGCGAAATCTGCCTGTAAGTACGAGTGAGAAATAATCTAAACATATATTTTCGATATATCTTATTTATTCTTCAATCCTTAGGAACACGAAAAGAATAACAAGATAATTTACAGCTAAGGCACAAAGAAAACAAAGAAAGAAAAAGTGCGGCTTAGATGTCTTCTTTTACTGTAGTTCTTCGTGATTCTTAGTGCCTTAGTGGTGAGAAAAATGCCAAGTTATTTAATTTTCGTTCCTTATATTAACTTTCAACTCTCAACTTATAACTTTCAACTACTTATGAAAACATTTTACACCTATTTAGCTTGTTTGTTGCCTTGTATTTTGGCGGCACAAGCACCTGCTGCAACAGCCACAAATGACGGGAGTCAAGAAGCCGCAAAAGCCACTGAGTTTGCGATTCCTGCCGCACCTGCCTATATGCTCTTGGACGCAAGCTCGCCTTTGGTCAATCAGCCCGCAAATGTACGGGATTTTAAGGTAGATTGGTCTTTGCGCTCGTATGCCTTGCAGCCCAATATTGCTTTAGAAGCGCAGCCGATTTGGGAGATTTTTTATAATAAATCGGATATTTCCAAGTATCAAAAAACCTCCAAATTCATGCGCACGCTATCCACTTTGAGTCTTTCAGGTGGCACTTTGCAAAAAAATGTAGATTTGTTAAAGGATTCGGTTCTTACAACAACGCTTATCAATCAGGCTTCTATTGCCTTCAAAATCAACTTGTATCGCCAATATGACCCTTTGATGGATGTGGAAATATACAAAGAACCTGCGGAAAATTATGTGAAACAAAAAGCAGACTTGGAAAAACAGGTAAAAACGCTTACGGATTCTTTGCCAAAAGTGAAAACCCCAAAGGCGCAAAAGGAGATAGAGAAGCAAATTCAAGATACTAAAACAAGTTTAATTGTATTGAACAATGCGCAAAAAGAGATAATTAAAGGTTTGCGCACGCAATATGTGAAAGAACATTGGAATGCCGCAATGTTAGATGTGGCTTTTGGCAAGGTATATAACTTTGATAGACCTGTTTTAGATAGCTTGAATTTGGTCAGTTCGGGGTTTGGGATATGGCTAAATGGCAGTTATGGCATTGGCAAAAAAAGTTTGTTGTGTGGAACGCTTCGTTATACCAAAATGGATACGATTCAAGCCTTTGAAATGGGCGTAAATTACCGTTATGGCAGCCCCAAATATAATTTCTTTGTAGAAACGGTTTACAAGCCTGTGCAAAGCGACAACAATTACAAAAATAAGTTTGTGATTGCGTATGGCGGAGATTTTAAAGTAGGGAACAATGTAGCAATAGGTTTTGCTTTGCGTACCGTCTATGACAAAAACCTGCAATTCACGAATTTGGTGCCTGTGGCAAATATAAATTGTTTGATGCGATAAGTGTAACGCTGCCAGCGTCCTACCCTTTCCACTTTTGGTAAACAGGGTGGTACGCTGGCAGCATTGGTCTTATAAAAAAAGGAACAAATAGTGCAGATAAAGCCTTATTTGTTCCCTTAGAAAACTAAGTTATAAGCGTGATAATCAATTAATTGCCACTTTGTCTTTAGTCATCTGAATCAATAAAGTCTCATTAACTGCCTTAGCACCTGCAAGCGGTTTGCTGTATTTGAAGCCTGTGAAAATCTGGCTACCTGCGGCAATTGCATTAATCGGAATGGTTGTTTCGGGCAGTGTACCTACTTTGAGTTTGACCGTTCCCGCAGTAACGTCTAAGGACATGCTTCCTCCCAAGTTGCTCGGCGCAGCAGCTATTTTATTGAAAAAAACACCCGAAAAAGTAACCGTTTTGCAGTTGGCAATAGAATTACCAAAAAAGGGCAAGGTAGTAGAATATACCTCTTGTTTGCCTTCTACTTCCCGAATGTAGGTCAGCACAACCGTAACAAAATGGCTTTCGTTGCCTACAGAGGAGTAAGCATGGTCCACAAAAGGCTTAAAATCAGCCTTGATGCCGCCTGCACCTGCACATGGATTGGCTTGCGCAAATACGCCACTAACAGCGAATAGCAGCAACAAACACGAAAAAAACTTCTGAATTGTGTTCATAAAAATTGGAAATTGAAAATAAGCATGAATTAAATAAATGACAACGAACTATTTACTGCAAAAAACACTTGTTTAGTTTATTTTTACGCAGAAAAAAATGTATCTTTTTTATTCAAAAGTAAACATTATTTTAGTAGTTTTGCCGAAAATATAGATGCGAGTATAGCAGTTTTTACGCAGATTGTAACCTATAAAGATACAAAAATAACTTAAAATTCCTATCTATGTGAAATTATATAGGCAATGCGTGGCGTTTCGTTGAAAATACGTGAAATATTCGCAGAAATTGCTATCTTTCAATTCTTTAACAGTCATACAACTTATTTTCATTTTTTTCGTAGAAAATAGCATATCTCTCAATCAACGCATTATGAATTATTCTGTTATCACAATCGTATTAAGTGCTGCCCTTTTGGTAAATGGCGCATTTTCAACCTTATCCAACCATGCAGCTCAATCAACACTTGAAGTAGCAGGTCCTGACCTTACCGAGCGGGTGGAAAGTGCTGTAGAAGCACGTCTTGTTGCCCCTTTGCGCAAAAAAGACAATGGACGTGAATCGCGTATGTTTAGCCGTTGTCCAAGTGGCTATGACAAACATTTCACGCATGCGGATTATGTGAGCGGGAAACACCAGATTTTGCCCGAAGAAGATGGGTATTTTTATGGCGAAGTGGAATATTATGCGGGCTGTGATGGCGAAAAAACCTGTGAGTTTCGCGTAGATGGCGAAAGTTTGGCAGTAGAAGCTCGTTATGACTTAGGTCAGGAGTTTGTTCCTGCAAAACAATGGCTGGCGCAGCATGATAGCGAAAAAGGGGACGCTATGTAGGCTCGCAGATTAACGCAAATTTTAGCAGATGTCGCAGATATTGTATTTTTATCTGCGACATCTGCTTTTATCTGTGAGAATCTGCGTGAAATTACCCCTTATCTTTCCCCTTCAATACCTTCCAAAAATAGTAAATCGTAAAGGCACTCACTGTACCTACCGCAAAAGACATCATAAAAAATGCAGATGATTCCATAAATTTATATTATTTTTGCCAAAATTACAGAAAATCATTTGCATGGCAAAACGAAAATTAGTAGTTCCCTTATTACAAGGCATTGTTACGAAAACAACAGGGGCGCATAGTCAAGTTACGACAGAAGATGGGAAAAAATATGTCTGTACTTTTCAGGGAAAAAGCAGAATTGACGGCAATTTGCGTAGCACAAACCCGGTCGCAGTAGGAGATAAGGTGGATTTTTTGCTTTCAGAGCAGGAAGGAGATTTGTGTGTGATTCAAAAAGTGCTGCCTCGCAAAAATTATATTTTACGAAAAGCCATTTCTTATTCGGGCAAAGTCCATATTTTGTGTACAAATATAGACCAAGCTGTATTGCTTTTTACCCTCAAACAGCCCCATACTACTACGGGTTTTATCAACCGTTTTTTGGCAATTGCGGAAGCCTATCATATTCCTACTACCCTCATTATCAATAAAATAGACCTCCTTACTTCTACCGAAGAGTTAAGTAAACGAGACGACATAAAAGCCTGTTATGTTTCGGCAGGCTATCCTGTTATAGAAATATCTGCGACTGATACGAACTATTTGGAAACGGCAAAAGCCTTATTTTCAGGCAAAATCTCTTTTTTGGGTGGGCATTCTGGGGCAGGGAAATCTACGCTTATAAACCTCATTGAACCTGATTTGAAGCTTCGTACCCACCAAATTTCGGATTTTAATGACAAAGGTATGCACACTACTACGCATACAGAAATGTATAATGTGGCAGGGGGCTATGTTATAGATGCGCCGGGAATCAAAGAAATGGGGCTTGTAGATTTTGATAAAAAAATATTAAGCCATTATTTTCCCGAAATGCGAAGCCGTCTTGCAGGCTGTAAATTCAATAATTGTATGCACATAAATGAGCCACAATGTGCTATAAAAGATGCGGTTGAGGCAGGGGAAATCCACCTTTCGAGGTATAATAGCTATCTGAGAATGATGGAAGAAGATACGTAGTTGCCATTTTTTAAATGGCAACCCATATTTTGCCTACTATTTGAAAAATGGTAGCTACGGAATCATCGGTGTAACGGCTTAAAGTCCGAACTCCAGCACCAGATGAAATGCCCAAAAAACTTTGCAATATTTCAAATAGTATGCGTACATTTGCAGCAAATCCGCCGCTTAAACATCATTGAAGGCTCTCTAAATTTAGCATTGAATTTGTTTTTTTTTGTTTTTGACACTCAAAATTAATGCTTTTTTAGATGCTTTTCCCTTTTATCTCAAAATCAAATGGCAGACATATTGATACTTAACATAATTTATACATGCAAAAACACCTCATATTCCTCCTTCTTTTCCTCTCTTTTGTGGCTATTTTTGCCCAAAAAACAGATTCTATTCCCACAGCAGGAAAGGGCGGAAAATCAACGGATTCAACCCTCGTAGTGAAAGTAGATACGGCTATAAAAAAGCTCAAAAAGCCGTTTCGTTTTCGCAGAAATGAATTTCACTTTATTTTGCAGACGACTTTTTTGGCAAATGCCGCTTCTTCTGCCAAAGATTCGATTCCTTTATTTACCATAGGTTCGGGAAGTACTACTTTCGGGGCAGGCTACAATTTCAATGTCAGCCCCAAGTTTGCTGTGCATTTGCAGCCCGGACTCAATTATTACAAACTTTCGTATAGACAGTTGCCTGCCAAAAATTTCCCCTCATATATAGATACTTTTCAGACCGAAAAGCATCGTTTTACCTACGCCGAATTTCCCGTAGGCGTGATTTATACCCTCAAAAGAAACGAGAAAAAGGAGCGTCAAACCTTTGTGGAGCTGGGGGGATATGTGGGTTTTCGATGGAAAGCTATCTACAAAATCAATTATACACAGACGTTTGCAGATGGTTATACGCATAATATTACCCAAAAAATTCAAACAATTCCCCATTCAAATCCGATAAGATATGGCATTTATGGGCGAGTAGGCAAGGGCTTGTTTTCGATTTATGGCAGCTATCGCTTGTCGAATGTGTTTTTGACAAAAGTCGGCACAACGGAATATCCTGTGAGAAATATTCCGCGTTTGGAAGTGGGAATAGGCATGGTTTTGTAAGATGTAGCCTTTTTCAAAATTAGGAGTAGTGGTAATTTTATTCATTTGCCAACTCCCTTTCTACCTTTTCTATCATTTGCCATGCAGATATTTCTGGGAGTTTTCCCTGCTCCTGCAATTTTGCTTGTTCAAATGAGAGCTTAAGTTCTGCAAAAAATTCTTCTTTACTCATCAGCGCAACTTCCTCATCCTCTCCTTCTTTTACCTCCACAATTTTGGGAAAGGACAAGGTGCGCATTAATTCTTCAAAAAAAGCATAATGCTTTTGGGGAATTTTTAATGTTATTTCCATATATATTTATGTATTATTTGTTTTATGAACATGCCTAAAAATGAGAATTCAAAAGTACAAAAAAGTTTTGTAATAAAAAATATTTTTTTTCTCTTTTATAAAGCCTATATGCGTTCAATCTTTATGAGATGGACGTAATTTAGGAGTCATGCATACCATTTTTGGCAAAAAAGCAGTATCTTTGCCCTTGAAAATATTTTCAATCACGTAATAACCTTCTCTACAAATTATGCGAAAACTTCATTTCTTGTCTTTTTTCCTACTGCTATTTTTCAATGTTACAAGCACTTATGCTGGGCATATTCTCAACTACAAATTGGTAGAGCGAATCACGATTGCGCAGCTCGAACAAAAATGGAAAAGTCATGGACTGCCCCAATTTATTGCCCCTATCCGCAATGAAATAGACGTATATGACATTGATTATACGACAAAATGGCATGACGGCTCAGAAATAAAGGCTTCGGGCTTGTATCTTGTGCCTGTGAATGTCAAGGAACCGATGGCGCAACTCATTTATCACCATGGTACTTCGGTCAAAAAAGAGCGTTCAGGCATGTTTTTCAATGGGGAAGAAATGCTGTGTTTTTTCTATGCAGCCGATGCCTATTCGGTCATTATGCCCGATTATATTGGCTTGGGACGAGGCGAAAAAAGGCATCTTTATCAACATGCAGACTCCGAAGGACAAGCTGCGATAGATATGTTAGCAGCAGTAAATGAATTAAATGAAACTTTGAAACTAAAAACCTCTGGGCAACTCTTTTTGACAGGCTATTCGCAAGGTGGACATTCTACTTTGGCTACGCACAAAAAAATCGAAGCAGAATATCAAGGTAC
>JAYUZN010000925.1:0-3270 GCA_043751755.1 Bacteroidota bacterium
CAAAATGAAATATTGACCGCTGCTGCCTTGTGTTTAAAACCGCTTGCAACTTATAGTCAAGCCCTTTATTTGCTCCGAAAAGACATGATGCTTCAGCATTTTGGCGAATGTAGGATTGAGCCTACCATGAATTTTCCCTTTGCGTTTGTGCATCATTGCAATATTTAGTGCGTACAAATTAGGGCAGCGCACCTTTCAAAGGTGCGTCACCCTACAAGCCTATGAAAATTTGCGAGTCCCCCAAAAAAAGTGAAAATAAATTTTGATATTAAAATAATATCCCTTACTTTTATATCTTCATTTCGATTTGTGGAATTGAGAAAGGATTTAAGCCTATATTTGGGCGTTAAAAAATTGATTATTAGGTATTTCACCTTTATTTTCAATTCTCCATTTTCAATTCTCCATTTCTTAGGTACCAATAGACTCACGTTTTAATTCCAATGGCGATAGATTACATAGGCAAAGAATGGGCGGGAAGCCCTGTTCATATTGCGATGGAGAAGACTGTTCAACTCTCAAAACAGCAAGTTCAGTTACGAATCGGCGTACCGAAAGAGACTTTTTTTCAAGAAAATAGAATCGCCCTTACGCCCGAAGCCGTTCAAATACTCACTTTTAGCGGGCATCAGGTATATGTAGAGGCAGGTGCAGGAAATGGCGCACGTTATTCGGACAAGGATTATTCAGAAGCTGGAGCGATTATTTGTTATAAAGTAACAGATTTGTACCAAAATAGCGATTTTATTGCCAAAATTTGCCCTCCTACAGAGGAAGAATTGCCGTTATTGAAGCAAAATCAAATCCTTTTTTCTGCCCTTAACATGGGGTCTCTCACGCCTGACCACGTCCGTCATTTGCTCAATTATAACATTACAGGCATTGCTTTTGAGTTTGTGCAAGGGCAAGACGGCTCGCTGCCTTTGGTACAAATGATGAGCGAAATTGCGGGCGTTTCTACGATTCACATTGCTTCGGAATTGTTGGCGGATAGGCGAGATGGGCAGGGAATTTTGTTGGGCGGTGTAACGGGCATTCCTCCTGCGGTCATTACCATTATTGGCGCAGGTACAGTCGGCTATCATGCGGCAAGAACGGCGTTAGGCATGGGCGCGCGGGTACGTATTATAGATGATGCAATTCACAAACTCATTGCTATCAAAAAGGAATTAGGAATGGAAGTTTATACGGCTGTGGCGCAATATAATTATATAAAAGATGCGGTTATTCATTCTGATGTGGTCATTGGTGCGGCTTTCAAAAAGGGGAAACGCGCCCCGATTGTGGTAACAGAGGAAATGGTGGAACGAATGAAACCCGGTTCTGTCATAATAGATGTTGCTATAGACCAAGGGGGTTGTATAGAAACAAGCCGCATTACGCATCACGACCACCCTACTTTTGTGCTACATGATATTATTCATTATTGTGTTCCTAACATAGCCTCTAAATATGCCCGAACTGCCTCTATTGCTATCAGCAATATATTGACTCCCATGCTTTTATCTATTGGTGACAATGGCGGATTAGACCATCTCATTCGTATAGATGAAGGGGTAAAACAAGGCATTTATACCTATAGAAAACATCTGACCAAAAAGACTATTGCGAATCTTTTTGGCATGAATATGAGTTATCGAGATATAGGTTTGCTGATAGCGAGTAATATTTGAGGAAATGAGAAATGAGAAATGAGAAATAAAAAATGGCACTTCAACTATGCTTAGTGTCAAAAAGCAATACATCTGCGAAAATCTGCGGTTTCATCTGCGAGAATCTGCGTGATTAAATCGAAAAATACCGATTAATTTCCGTTTTTGCGGCTTGAATACAAGCAAAAACTTGCGAAATATCCGCTTGTTTAGTCGCATCAAAGGCAGAGCTTACGCCATATTCTTTGCCAATTAGTATTACCAAAAACCAAAATCGCCCAATAACATAGCAACCATATATGGTTTCCACGCCCATTCCTTCATTATTTTGCTGAGCTGCAACCATAGCAGATAATACTTGTCCCAAAGGGTCATTCCCCCCTTTATCCCCCCAATTTGGGGGGATAAAGGGGGGAGCCTCTTGTTTATACTCATGTACAAAAAAATAAGGCTCACGAGGGTCTTGCTTTCCCGTAGCCACAATAAACTCAACCCGCCCTTTGAGTTCAATTTCCTGCCCATGAATATCCTTCACTTTTCCGCCAAAATTGCGCTGCGTAAAAGGTTTGTAATGCTCAGTTACAAAATCCACAATATTCAGCAAAGGACTGATAAAGAAGAATTTAAGCTCATCTTCATTCCAATATTCTGCATTATCTTCCAAGTGAATGCGCAGCCGTTCCACAGAATAGCTTTCATTTTCTGTAGCTTCGTAAGTTGCGGCGAGCCATTGCATCAAAGCAGGGTGGCGTTTTATACGTTTGATGCCGATTTGCAATTCCAATTCTTCCGATTTCCAATGCTCAAATGTTTTCATCTGTTATATTTTGCTCAAAATAAAGGACAAAGATAGGCATTTTTAAGTGAATCTTCAAAAAAATATCACTTATTCCATGGCTTTCTCAAAAAAATATTTTTCTGCGGAAATAGCAGATTTTACCGCAAAGTTCGCAAAGGTTCCGCAAAGTTCGCAAAGGAATTACCCGAAAACAGGGATATTTCGGTACTTTGTGTTCTTCGCAGTTTTATTTTTTAGGAGAAAGAAATGTCACTTATTCGAGTATTTTCGAATGATAGCCAAATGCGAAAAAAGTACAATTGGTACAACAAAAGCGGGCAATAGGTTAAAGGGAAAGTAAAATATCGCAATATTTGGCTGCTCAAGAGCAAATTGTTGCAAGAAAGTAGGCGTAGAAAGGATGGCATGTGTCACAATATTGGCAAGTAAAAGCAAACAAATAACATTCCAAAAAATGAATACTTTGGCAGAAATTATTTTTTTTACAAAAAATAAATAATAGACAAGTGGAGCCGTCAAACCCGACAAAATATCCCAGTTTCTGCCTTCAAAAGTCATTAATTGCGGGACAGCTTTGTGCAAAAAGAGCCAAAATAAGACCATTTCCACAGGAATCCGAATGACATGTAAGAGGGTTAAAGTCCTAATATCAAGGCTATCTATGTATTTTTTGCCATTTTTTGTAAAAAAAAGGCTCACTATAAGTATCAAAGCAGGAAAAATAAGCAAGGGAAATCGGGGAGGAAATCCATCAATCGTTTCATAAAAATGAAAAATCCCCAACAGGCTTTGCACAAGCAAAAACGCACCTAACATAAT
>JAYUZN010000926.1:0-2069 GCA_043751755.1 Bacteroidota bacterium
GAAAAACCCCAAAAAATTGTCTTAGCCATTTCGCCTCTGCGTCAAAAAGACCGTTTTGAATGGCTCATAGAAAAAGCCGTAGAATTGGGCATAGACGAAATTGTGCCGATAATTTGCAAAAACACCATTACCGAAAATGTCAAACCTGAGCGACTTCAACAGATTATTATTTCTGCCACAAAACAATGCAAACGCGCCAAAATTCCGCTTTTGCATACGCCTATTTTGGTAGAAAAATGGCTGGAATCTGTAAAGTTAGGAGAAAAAAACATAGGCTTATTGGCATTTTGCGAAACAGAAAACAGCCTTTCTCACTATCACACACAGATTCAAACCGCCAAAATCGTCTATTTTGTCATAGGTCCCGAAGGCGATTTTTCTCAAAAAGAAGTCGAAATAGCTGCCCAAAAAGGCTTTGAAATCGTGTCTTTGGGCAAAAGCCGCCTTCGCACCGAAACAGCAGGGCTTTTTGCGTTAAGTGCGATAAAGTTATTACAAGGTTGGTAAGATGGCTTTTTTTTGCTTGTTTTGTGTTCCTGTAGCTTAATCTACTCATAACATGCAAAAACTTATCATCAAAAATTTCGGACCATTAAAAGACATAGAACTTGATATTCAAGATTTTATGGTATTTATCGGACCCCAAGCTACTGGGAAAAGCACGATTGCGAAGTTGGTGTATTTTTTTAAAGAAATAAAAAAAGACATAAAAGAATTGGTAAGAGTGCCGAAAATGAAGTGGGAGGCGGCATTTATGATTGAAACTTTGGAGAAGAAAATTATTCCTGCCCGTTTTCAAGCGTTTTTTGGGCAAAAAAGCAGCTATTATCGCAGCAATTCAGAGATTACATTTCAGTATAAAAGCCAATTTTGCCTTAAAATTAGCTTTCAAAACTCAAAACCCATTGTTTCATTGTCTCAAAATCAAAGAATCCCTTTAACGATTCAAGCTATTTTGAAAAATCTGGCTGCTGGAGGATATAAAATTGCAGAAAAACGAATAAAAATGGTCAACCAATTTCTGGAAAAAATGGAATTAACAGAGAATAATCATCTTATTCCCGCAGGCAGAGGCACTATTGCAAATGGAACGAGTTTCTATTTTGAGCGTACTGATGAAACGATAAGAGACTTTTTATTTCTGATGGAAACCATCAAATATAGTTTGTCTATGGAAGCCCCTTTCGCAGAAAGAACAGAGATAGACCTAAGTATTTTATCGTCCTTGATGACAAAAATGTTGAAGGGAGAATATGTAGTAAAAGACGAGGAAGAATATATTTTTTACAATAAAATAAGCAAAGTTCCCATACATTCTGCCTCTTCAGGACAGCAAGAAGCAAGCCGTTTGCTCATTATTTTGATGTATTTATTGGTAGAATATGAAACCAATTTTACCATTATAGAAGAACCTGAAGCACATATTTACCCCATTGGGCAAAATCAAATGGCACAAGCAATGGCTTTTTGTTTCAATCACAACAATAAAATGCTGATAACTACGCACAGCCCTTACATTCTTTCGGCAATCAATAATCTCCTATTTGCCCATCAATGTGCCAATAAATTCACAAAAGCTAAAACCGCCCTCAACAAAATAATTCCGCAAGCCTGTTGGCTAAACCTTCAAAAAGTTGCTGTTTATTATGTAGATGAAGGAAAAATAAAGTCTATTATAGATGAAAAGACAGGCTTAATTGGCATAAATGAATTGGACGGAGCCTCCGAAGTCATTATGCAAGATTTTGAGGCTATTATGGAAATTTATCGCAAAGAAAACCGCAAAAAATGACTAAATGAAAGACACAATCCTTCAATATTTCCCAAGAATAACATGCAGCAGAGCTTCTGATGTGTTATTTTTTGAAAAAAACTACCAAGCAGAATTATGTGAAGCAAACCATTTTGACTTTTAAGCAGATGAAAAAAATAGCCTTCTTTCTCCTTCTTCTCCTGTTTTTTGCTTGCCAAAAAGTAGCCACAACTTGGCTCCCTTCCGAAGCAAAAACCGCCTTCAGGCTCAATGACCTCTGTTTTGTCAATGACAGCATCGGCTATGTAGCAGGCGG
>JAYUZN010000927.1:0-7790 GCA_043751755.1 Bacteroidota bacterium
CAATATAGTAAAAGAAGACCTCTAAGCCACGCTTTTTCTTTCTTAGTTTTCTTTGTGCCTTAGTGGTAAATTGTGATTTTATTCTTTTCGTGTTCCTAATACATATCAACCATCTAAGCATATCTATTTTTAAATCTTGCGAAGTAGTTTGAAAAACCACCCAATTACTACGAAAATTGGAAATTTTTTCAATTTACGGCACGAAAATTGTAATTTTAGATAAGTATAGGATTTTTATAATTTGTAACTTATTATGAAAAATAACACGTTAATTATCGTTTTTTTGTTGGTGTTGAGTGCATTACCCGCTCAAACAAGGCATATTTTGCATGGATATTTATTAGATGAACAAGGGCAACCCATATCGGGGGTAAGGTTAGAAGCATTACAAAGCCTCAATTATTTTTCGGAAAGTGATAAAAATGGGCATTTTCAGTTTTCTATCCCAGATTTAGGGCATCAAGATTTGAAAGTTACCGTTCTGACGAGTCAATATGCCATCTATAACAACAATAGCCGCATAGGACATAGCCCAAATTCAACGGTTATTAGTGCCGAAAAACAAAAAGAAGGCATCGTAAATATATTTATGACAAATACTTTGCAAGGCAAAAGTCGAGGCGCAAAAGAACATGCAAAAGCTGTAGATTTGATAGAAGAAGAGGACGAAGAAACGCGCTATTATACTACGTCTTACAAACCTATTTCTAAGGCTATTTCTTTGTCTTCGCAAGCAAATAAAAATACTGTCCTCAATAACACAGTGGAAAATCAAACACCTGCGCGATTAGACTCGCCCATTATTGAGGAGCCTCCTCTTATGTATGTTCCCGAAGAAAATGAAGCAAAAACAGAGCAGGTAGAAAGAGGGCTGACGGATAATGCAAAAAGATATGAAGTTCAAATCGCTGCAATCAGCATAGAAAATACGAAACTAAAAACCCGATATGAGCAGATTACAGGGAAAACGGTCAATATCAGAAATAAAAATGGACGTTATATATATATAGTACCTGTTTCTACAGCAGAAGAAGGCAGAGAATTGATTAGCAAATTGAGTACGTCACAAATGGAACAAGAAGGAATAAAACAACCTTTTATGGTTATAGCAGAGCCAATTGCTACGTCAAAGCCTCAAAAGCCCGCAGAAATGCTCGCAACACGCGACATAGACCCCAAAATGCCGCCAAAAGTGGCAGAAAAACCAGTTGAAAATAAGCCTAAAAACACGTCTGAGCAAGCCATTATTCCTACGCCTGCACCGAAAGTAATGCCCGTTCCCCAGACACCTGCTTTTCCCTCAAAACCGCAGTATATTCTTCAATTACAGTCCTCTCGTTTCCCCATGAATAGCGTTGCAAAGCGTATGTTAGAAGCAGATTTGAGCAAAATAGGGGAAACGCTATTTGAGTACAACGACCCGAATGCAGACATCAAATATCGTTATTATGTGATGCACAAATTTAGTTCTGTGCCAGAGGCAGAAGTGTTGAGAGCAAAGTTGAGTGAGGCAGGAATTGAGTCTTTGATATTGACCGATAGAATGAAGGTAGAGTTTAAATAGTTCACGCAGATTCTCAGAGATTTAACCGCAGATTCACGCAAATTAGAGGAGTGAGCCTGTCAAACAGCTCTTAATCTGTGAAAATCTGCGTCTTTAAATCTGCGCAAATCTGCGTGAAATAAAAAGCTATGCGCATCATTTATATTCCCGGTTTTGGAGAAAAAGCCAATATTTTCGAGAAAATTGCCCCTCATATAGCGGCAGAAGAAAGCCTATTTTTAGACAATTGGGAACTATTAGGCAACAAAGTCCAAAATGGAATTGACGTTTTGCAATATGCCACAGAATTAGTGGCTCTATATCAAATAAACGAAAAAGATATAATTATAGGACATTCTATGGGTGGATGGATAGCCTTGCATATCAAGCATTTAACGCATTGTCGTATTGTACAGATTGCCTCATGGACAAACCCAGATAGACTTATTTTGCCCATTTCAAACCCCAAACTCATCTATTTCTTGACAAAAACAGGCTTGTATCTCAATCGTTTTACCCAACAGTACGTTATAAAAAGAGGCTATAAAGATAAACCCTCCGAAGCCATTTTTACAGAAACCTTTGAAAGGCTTATAAAAGCCCCTAAAAATAACGTTATCAATCAATTACGATTGATTCTTACGCCTATAAAAGCCGAAATAACTGTCCACCCAGATTTGCGGATTCATGCCAAAAGAGACAAAGTTATTCGCCCTCCACGTGAGCCTTTTCACGAGGTTTCAGGCGACCATTTTACCTTGCATACACAGCCCGCAGAAGTATATGAGACGATTGAGAAGTGGCTTTCTTCTTAGTTGCCATTTTTCAAATGGCAATGCCAGATTATTATTTACTCCTAACCTCCTCATAATCAAGCTATATCCTCCTTCAAACAATATATGTTTCCATAAATCTTACCTTTTTTTTTTGATAAAATAAAAAAATCCGTATTTTTGGGCGCAAATCAAGACAGTTAGCAGCGAACAGTTAGCAGTAAACAGATAAGACTGAAAAGGAGTGTGAATGAGACTTGATATTTTCCTCATTCATATCGCCAAAAATGCCTAACATTACGAACACAAACGCTAACTGCTCACTGATGACTGCTAACTGATAACTGAATAACGTTTATGCCAAAAATTAACATTGACGGTAAAGAATACGAATTTGAAGGTAAGCCATTTTTGCTCAAATACACCTTCGATACTGAAGTAGAAATTCCTTATTTCTGCTATCACCCTGCCATGTCTGTGCCTACGAACTGCCGTATGTGCTTGGTAGAAGTGGGGTGGCAACGTAGAAATCGGGAAACAGGCGCATGGGTATTTGACGAAAACGACAAACCTGTGATTGACTGGGGGCGCAAACCCGCAACGGCTTGTAACACAACCGTTGGCGAAGGCATGTTTGTGAAAACGCACAAAACTTCGCAAATCGTGAAAACAGCACAAGAGGGCGTATTAGAATACATGTTGGTAAATCACCCCTTAGACTGCCCGATTTGCGACCAAGCAGGTGAGTGTCCTTTGCAAATTTGGACGTATAAATACGGACCCGAAGGCTCTCGTTTTGAAAACCAAAAAGTGCATAAACCCAAGCGGATTCATTTGGGACCTAATGTAATTTTGGACGCAGAACGTTGTATAAATTGCACCCGTTGCACCCGTTTCACAGAGGAAATCTCTCATTCTGACCAACTTACCATCATTGGGCGGGGCGACAAAAACCACCCTGCAACTGCCCCTGGGGTTGTATTTGATGATGCGTATTCTATGAATGTTATAGACTTGTGTCCCGTAGGAGCTTTGACTTCCGAAAAATCTCGTTTCAAAGCGCGCGTTTGGGAGATGAATATGACTCCGACTATCTGCACAGGTTGCAGCAATGGCTGTAATACCCACGCATGGATTCGCGACAATGAGGTAATTCGCCATACGCCCAAGGAAAACGAAGCCGTAAACCAATATTGGATGTGCGATGAGGGGCGTTTACAAACCGAAAAATTTATCAAAAATCGGGTTTCTGGTGCGAAAATAAAAGGAGACATTCCTGTAGATTTAGCAGCTGCTTACCAAAAAGCCGCCCAAGTCTTGAAAGCCACAAAAGGCAGAATTTTGTTTATCGGCTCTGCTTATGCTTCGTCAGAAAGCAATTTTGCCTTGCATGAATTGGGCAAAAAGTATGGAAAAGACAATGATTTTTTGTTTGTAACACACACACAAGAAGGCTGGGGCGATACTTTTCTCCGCAAAAATGACCGAACGCCAAATGCTGCTGCTGCCAAAATGATGGGATTTTCCCCCGTTTCTTTGGAACAATTGAAGGCTAAAATACATCTCTTTGAAACCATTTATCTCATAGAAGATGATGCTGTGTTAGCGACTTTGGGCGAAGATATTACCAAAAAAATGGTGATTGCACATAGCACACACTACACCGAATATAGCGACAAAGTAGAGGTACTTTTCCCTGCGGCAATGCACATTGAGACGGAAGGCACTTTTGTCAATGCAAAAGGAATCCCTCAATTTACCCGAATGATAAAGGAAATTCGCCAAATGACTCCCGAAATGTGGATGAGTCTTTCCAAAAGCCGCCTTGACAAAGGAGCCGTTTACAAAGATAATTGGCGCAATAATGACCATATTTTTGAGGTACAATCTTCGTGGCTTATGGTGAGTAAAGTGGCATCAGATATGGGCATAAACTTGGGTTTTGATACCCATAAAGAGGTTTTTGCCAAAATGAAACACGACCACAAAGCCTTTCAAGACCTGAAAATCTCGTACAAAATTCCGAAAGAGGCTTTCAAAAATACGCAGTTTGAGTTTGCAATAACCTGATTGTCAAGTAAGTAATTTTGTCGTAGTGCTGGTTCAAGCGTCCGCTCAATGTAGTCAGTTCTCGCTGCTGGTTCAAGCGTCCGCTTGTACCTCCTTTCTTGAAGCGTCCGCTTCGTAGCTGGAAGCGGACGCTTCAAGATGGCTGCCACAAGCGGACGCTTGCGGCAGCGGGCTAAATAAAACCCAATATAATTATCATTTTTTACGCATAAAAAAAGCAAAAAAAATCTACATAAATTGGGTGTATCAAGTTTCCTACGAAATATATTTATTATTTTTTGTGAATAAAACTACTTATACCAATCCTTCGTAATACATTGATAAATAATTGAAATAGAATATTTTATATGCAAATTATCAGCCTTCACTTAAAGTAAGCTCAACCTCCAAAACAAGCAAATTTGAGCCTATACGCAGATTTACCTTTAAATTTTTGTAAATCAATGATTTGCAAAAAAAAAGCAAACAAGTAAAAAATAATTAATAAACAAGTTTTTTTTTTAGAAACTTTATTCGCACCTTTATAGCCCGTTAAAAAAGGGAAACTCAACAAGGGAATATATATATATTTTTATCGCACAATTTTAGCATGTTAGTAATGGCGACCACACACGTTGATATCTGGAATCAGTGCCTAAGCACGATTCGCGAAAGTATTGCAGAAGATAGTTTTAGCACTTGGTTTGGTCCTATAAAACCCATTCGCTTTGAAGGTCATATTTTGACCATCGAAGTGCCGAGCCAATTTTTCTACGAATATATAGAATCGCATTTTTTGACCCTACTCAAAAAAGCGATACGGCAATGTATTGGTCCGCAAGGCAAATTGGAGTATTCGGTGGTAATAGACGCAGGAGGCAGTAATAATGGCGTTCCTACAAAGGTCAAAATTCCAGGGTCTTCGGGCGATTCTAAACCCAATCCTGTGAAGCCGCCGATTAATAATGATAAAATGGTGCCAAATCCCTTTGTGCTGCCAGGCATTCGCAATTTTGAAATAGATTCTAACCTTAACACCGCTTACACTTTTGATAATTTTGTGGAAGGTGACTGCAATCGCTTGGCGCGCTCTGCGGGCTATGCCGTAGCACACAAGCCGGGCGGAACAGCTTACAATCCTTTGTTTGTATTTGGCTCCACAGGTTTGGGAAAAACGCATTTGTTGCAAGCGATTGGCAATGAAATCAAAGTGCAAAATCCTACAAAAACCGTTTTGTATATAACTTCGGAGCGATTTATCAATCAATTCATGGATTCGGTGCGCACAAATACGGTCAGCGATTTGATGCAATTGTACCAAATGGTAGATACTTTGTTGATAGATGACATTCAATTTTTTGCCAATAAAGAAAAAACACAAGATACTTTTTTCCACGTTTTCAACCACTTACGCAATTCTGGAAAGCAAATTGTAGTAGCTTCTGACCGTCCTGCACATGAGTTGCAAGGCATGGAGGAACGCTTGATTTCTCGCTTTAAATGGGGATTAAGTGCGGCTATGCAATCGCCTGATTATGACACACGTATGTCTATTTTGACCAACAAAATGTACAATAGTGGCATAGAACTTCCTGCGGAAGTCGTGGAGTTTTTGGCACATCATATTACGACCAATATTCGGGAGTTAGAGGGGGCTTTGATTAGCCTTTTGGCACAGGCTTCGCTCAATCGGAGAGAGATAGACGTAGATTTGGCAAAAGATATGTTAGATTCTTTTGTAGAAAAAGTATCGCGCGAAATCACGATAGAGACGGTTCAAAAGTCGGTTGGGGAGTTTTTTAACCTCAATGTAGATACCCTCAAAGCTGCAAGCCGCAAGCGGGAAGTCGTACAAGCACGACAATTAGCCATGTTTTTTGCCAAAGAACTGACCAATCAATCCCTTAAAACGATAGGCTTGCATTTTGGCGGCAGAGACCATTCTACGGTTATTCATTCTTTGCAAACGGTGAGCAACCTTATGGAAACGGATAAGGAGTTTCAAAAACAGGTAGATGCGCTGCGCAAGAAGCTGAATCTGGACTTGGGCTGAGTTCCCGTAGCTGCCATTTTCTAAATGGCAGTAAAAATATACTGCCATTTAGAAAATGGCAGCTACGGAAGGGAAATCTCAATTACCTTTTTTCTCCCATCAGCAAGGCAGAGGTAATAGATTCCTGCGGGTAAATGCCCCAGCGAAAGGCTCGTTTTATTTTCCGTAATCAACGTTTCATATACTTTTTCCCCCAATGTATTGTAGATAAACAAAGGCTGATTTTCCGAAAAATCGGGCAGAGAAAGCGTAAAAACATCACTCGAAGGATTGGGAAATAAGCCTATATTTTCGGCTAACACAGGCTCTATCGCAGTCGCAGCAGCGCAGGTTGCCACGTGTGCATAGAGATTTTCGGTAGCAACAGTGCCTATCAAAGTCGTGGTTTTGTCGGGGCATATCGCATAAATCATGGGATAATAATTGACTGCAAACAGGTTTTTGATGTCTGTAAGTGCCTGTCCCGCAGGATTACAGATAGGATAAGGCGTACCTGCCGTCCAATCTCCGGCTGTATTTCCGCCTATGCCTTTTACATTGTCGTCCGAAGAAGAGGCATAAATTTCAATAAATAACACAACAATGTCTTGACTGATTGTGCCATTTGGTCCATGCTGCTCATACAAGTTTTTGAGGGCGTGTGTGTTATGGTAGCCCCAACAAGTCGGGCAATAACTCGCCGAAAAATCAATGTAAACGGTTTTGCCTTGATTGAGGTAATCGTACAAGGTGTGAGCATTGCCATTGAGGTCGGTCATGGTAAAGTTGCCCGCCGTAGCATTTGCAGGAAGCTGTGCAAAACTGGCGAAGGCGGAAAGAAGCAAGCAGAAAAAAAATGTTGTTTTCATTGTTGTAAATGTTAGTTTCACGCAGATTTTCGCAGATTTAACCGCAGATTTTCGCAGATTGAGTTAGCCAAAGTCTGCCGAACTATTTCTAATCTGCGTTAAATCTGCGTCCCCATCTGCGAAAATCTGCGAGACAAAGATAGCCTATTTTTCCCCTCCCAAATGTCGCCTACTTTACATATCCCTTCTTTTTTACGAAAATAAATTTGTATAGTTGTTGTTTTCTCCCTATCTTCGCAGTAAGTACCAATTTCTCTATAAATTATGAAAAAAATTCTATCCACATTTTTCTCCATTTTTCCCTTTTGCCTTGCGGCACAAAGCATCAATGGAACGATTCAACATGACGGGCTGACGCGCGAATACTCGGTGTATGTGCCTGCTATATATGATGCTACGCAAGCTACGCCTTTGGTGTTAAACCTGCATGGTTACACTTCTAACAATCTACAACAAGCGTTTTATGGAGATTTTCGCCCCATTGCAGATACTGCCAATTTTATACTTGTACACCCAAATGGCAC
>JAYUZN010000928.1:0-4831 GCA_043751755.1 Bacteroidota bacterium
CAATATAGTAAAAGAAGACATCTAAGCCACGCTTTTTCTTTCTTAGTTTTCTTTGTGCCTTAGGGGTAAATTGTGATTTTATTCTTTTCGTGTTCCTAATAGCAAAGATAAGCAAAAAATTTTTCCCGTAGCTGCCATTTTCTACAGGGCAGAAAATTTGGATATACAACTTCCCTGTTTTATATTTGCACAACTATTGCGAACATTCTGCACGATTTTTGCATTAGTTCATTTCATAAAAAAATATCTTTTACAGATATTTTAATTTACTAAATATAATTCATTTATGAAAATAATGAGATTTTTACATTTCTTTATCCTATTTTTGGGGATATGTGGGCAAAGCATTGCGCAAAATGATTTTGACGTAGAAAGCCCCTCCGAGCAAGACATATTTTTGTATGCAAGCGCGCAAAAAGGCGAAGTCGTTGGGCTGATTCCAAATGGAGAAACGCTCACAAGCCTCGAATCCCTCAAAAGTGCGGATATAACTTGGCACAAAGTCAAATATGGCGAATATACAGGCTATGTGGACAGCAAATACTTGGTAGAATCTACAGGCACGCGCAAAGCCGTAGTTACCTATCAGCAAGCCAATATCACCAAATTAGTATTGATTCATGCAGTTAGTCAATATGATGGAATTTGTTATTTATTAACCATAGATAACAATACGCAAAAGGTGAAAATAAAGAACCGTTTTAAGTGTAAATTTGGCGTGGCGGGCGTTTCCAAACAAAAAGAAGGCGACAAAAAAACCCCTTTTGGGCATTATTGTGTGCTGTCAGAATCTACCGTTGCTAATGTCGTAGAAACTCCAGATGATGACGAGATTTATAATAAGTTTGGCGGCTATAGCATTCACTTAAATTACCCAAATATGCATGATGCAACCGCCAAAAAAACAGGGGGCGGAATCTGTATTCATGGCGGTTATAGCCGCACGACTGACGGTTGTGTACGTATAATAGATGAAGGGCAGGAAATTTCTACCAAAAATATTCTTACTGTAGGCAATTTTGTAACAAAAGGCACTCATGTTGTGATAACCAATTCAATTCCTGCTACTTTCAAACAAAAGGCAAATACAGAATTGCAGGCAGATAGCTATCCTTTTATCCAATCTACTTGCGGAAAAGTGTGTAGCCATACAGAATGGCAAAACCAAGTAAACACCTTTTTTGCGAACTTATCAGAGACTCCTACGCCGATTGCGCCGCCCAACACAGCAAGTCCTGCAAATACAAAACCCAGTATCAATACAGAGGGCTATTCAGCAGGTTTTGTGAAAAGTAGTACAGGCTTCGCCAATTTGCGGCAGAAGCCTAATAAAGATTCGGCTACCTTAGAGAGGATTCCCAGCAATCAGCCGATTTCGTATAAGGAAACGGGGGCATGGTGGGAGGTCGTTTCGCAGCAAGGAAATAAAGGCTATATTCATAGTAGCTTGATTAGTAAGTAGTTTTAAGAAATTGAAAATTGAGAATTGAAAATGGGTGGCGTAGCTGCCGCAAGCGTCCGCTTGTGGCAGGCATCTTGAAGCGTCCGCTTCCAGCTTCGAAGCGGACGCTTCAAGAAAGGAGGTACAAGCGGACGCTTGCACCAGCAGTATGTTTGAAAAGTGAGCCACCTTCCCCTCACCCCCTTGCCATTTTCCCTTGCAATGTCTTCCTTGCGAGATGAATCCTATTTTTGACCGTCCCAATAGGCAGGTTCAGCTCCTCTGCGATTTCCTCATATTTATAGCCTTCAAAGTGCATCAAAAAGGGCTGTGTATGCTTCATTTCTATCAAATCCAACTCCTTTTGTATTTCTTGGCAGCCCAATAAAGAAAGCCCCTCATTGCCTGCAATATGCACCCCTTCGTTATGAAGGTCGAAATCTTGAGCATTTTCCATATAAAGATAGCGTTTTTTGCGGCGATATTCATTTATAAAAATATTGCGCATAATGGTATAAATCCAGCCTTTGAGGTTTGTGCCTTCTTTATAACGATTGGCATTTACAAGGGCTTTCAAAATGGTATCCTGCACAATGTCCTCTGCTATATCAGTATCTTTACAAAACTTGTAAGCAACAGGATACATAGTATATCCAATATCTGTGATGTTCTTTTCGAGATTTGTAGGCATGGTCTGAAGTTTTGTTTAACTTATTCGATACAAAAGTAAAACAAAATATCAGAATCTCCAAATTTTTATTTGTTTTTCACGCAAATTTCACGCAGATTTTCACAGATGAAGACGCAGATTTTCGCAGATATTTCTTAAACCTGCGAAAATCTGCGTTCCTATCCGCGAAAATCTGCGCGAAATCACAAAAACGTCCGTTTCTCCAAATCAAATCTATCCCCCTCTATCATCAAATGACTCAACATATTTTGAAAATGAATAAGGTGCGAAGGCTCATCATGGGCATTTATATTATCAATTCGCAAATCTTTTCCATCTAAAATATGCACCTGCCCCGAACCTATACACTCCAAATATCTGCCTTCTGTAATAATAACGGCTGTATCCTCCGCCAAACCGATTCCAATATGGTCAGAATATTCTGCCACCGCCACCATCAATCGCCCAAAGCGATTGCGATTGACAAAATGCGAATCTATAACACTTTTGGGCAAAAGGCTGAATCCTTCCCGAATTTTTGCCTTACCAGCCGCCAAAGCCTCTTTTGAAGTGCCATCATATATCATCGCACTTGACATAATCATTGCGCCAGCACTTGTACCCGCTATCACAAAATCGGGTTCGTTATAATACCGTTCTAACAACAAGTCATAAAAAGGCGTACCCAAATAAGAACGACTCAGCCTTGCCTGATTTCCGCCCGAAATCATTATCCCTTCTGCCTCTTCCAAACGGCGCAGGTTTTCTTTTTTTAGCACATCTTTTTTGGTACGCAAATCTAATAGGCTAACCGATTCACAACCCATGCTTTGAAAAGAAGCCATATAGTCCGCACCAATAATATGGGGAATCGAAGAGGCAGAAGTAATGACCGCTAAACGGGTTTTTGTCCCCTTCATTTCTTGCAAAACACGCAACAAAACGGGCAATTGATTGTCCTTTTGTTGCATTTCTGCGAAGGTTTTTCGTTCTTCGTGCCTTCTTTCTGCCCCGCCAATGGGGATAAGTTTGCCTTTTGGAGTCATAAGAGAATGGAATTTGATGCTACAAAGGTAGAAAAGAAAGTGGAATATAGAGAAAAATGTGTAATTTCACGCAGATTTTCGGAGGTTTCACGCAGATTTGCGCAGATGAAAGCCGATTTCGCAGATGAAAGAAATTGCTAACTGTTCACTGCTAACTGTTCACTGCTAACTGAAAATTATGCTACTCACACCAGGTCCCGTTTCCATTCCCGATTTTGTGATGCAAGCCATTGCAAAGCCCGTTATTCCTCATAGGAGTGCGGAATTTGAAGCCTTTTTTGCAGGTTTCAAAGAAAAATTGCAGTATTTTTTTCAGACAAAACAAGAAGTTTGCACCTTTTTGGGCAATGGCTCTTTGTGTATGGAAGCCATGATGTATAGCCTTTTTTGCAAAGGAGAAAAAATAGTAGTCGCCAATTTTGGGAAATTCAGCGAAAGGTGGGCAGAGTATGGGCGTTTGATAGGCTTAGAAGTTGCCGATATTCAGGCAGAATGGGGAAAAATGATTCCGAATGAAGCCCTTTTTTCCCAAATAAATATAGATACAAAAGGCATTATCCTCACACATTGCGAGACTTCGACAGGCGTAGGGCAAGACATAGAAGAAATTGCGTTTGAAGTCAAAAGACTGTTTCCCAACTGTTTAATCTTGGTAGATGGCATCAGCACGATTGGCGCAGCCCCTTTTTATATGGACGATTGGCAGATAGACGGGGCGGTAGTTTCTTCGCAAAAAGCCCTCACAAATCCTACAGGAACAGCTTTTTTGGCGATGAGTTCTTTGGCAATGGAAAAAATGCTGCCGGCCTATCCCGCAGATGCCTATCATATCGGGAATTATTTGCGCTATGCAAGGGAAAATAGCTACCCCTATTCTGCCCCCGTCAATTTGTTATATGGCATAGATGCCGCTTTGTCTGTTATACAAAGTCGAACTTTGCCTGTAATTTGGAATGAAATCCATCACAATGCGCAAGTTTTTCGCAAGCGACTGACCCAAGCGGGAGGGATTTTATTTCCCGAAAATGCGGCAGATGTGGTGAGTGTTTTTTCTTTTCCCAATATAGAAATGGATATTTATCGCAAAAAATTGAAAGAAAAAGGCATTGTTTTGTCAGGTGGACAAGATAGGTTAAAAGGGGAAATAGCGAGAATTGGGCATTATTATTCCATTCCTGCGGAGATATTGGCAGAAATATGTGAGTAAGTAGTTGAGAGTTGAAAGTTGAAAGTTAAAAGTTAATATAAGTTTTTCATAATCAATAAGATATACTATGCTGCCGCAAGCGTCCGCTTGTGGCAGGCATCTTGAAGCATCCGCTTCCAACTCCGAAGCGGACGCTTCAAGAAAGGAGGTACAAGCGGACGCTTGCACCAGCAGCGGTTACAACATCAACTACCTCACAATAAACGGATTCCCATACCTTTCATCTGTAAGCAAGGTATTGTCAGTCAAGGTTTTGAGAAAAGCAACGATGGCTATTTTTTCATATTCGGTCATATTATATTGCTTCGGCTTGCCGCCTATTCTCCCATTGTAAGTAAGCCTATCATCTAAATTTGGGTTTCCTTGTAAACCACTATTATAATGTTCCACGACTTGTGCCAAAGTCTGAAAACGCCCATCGTGCATATAGGGAGCCGTTACTTCAATATTTCGGAGACTTGGCGTAG